>JAQGNH010000231.1 GCA_028291945.1 Betaproteobacteria bacterium | reverse complement strand
CAAGGGATTGGTGTCACTGATCATGGGTAACGAAGCCAGCCGCGTGTTACACCGGGCGTCCATTCCGGTGCTGACGTTCCGCGGGCTGATGAGCGCTGATCACCCGGACAAAACAGTGGCGAGATAGTCGCGCGAACCGTAAGTACGGTATACGCGTCAATCGACGGTGATATTCGCGCTCTTCACGACGCTGCGCCACTTGTCTAATTCGGCTCGATACATAGCGCAGCTCTTTAGTTTTTGCGAGCGCGATGAGGTCGCGTGCCGACTGACGCCGAGGCTCGCGTGCTCTAGAGCAGTGACATTCTAATCGCGCCAGCGAGTCAACGGCCCACTGCGCGCGAGCGTGCCGCTCTCGTCGTGTGTGTCATACTCAGACGCGACAGCGTGAGAAAACAGGAGTGCCCGCGTGCAGGAGAAGGGAAAGGCGCTGACGGCTTTGTACGTCAGCGTGGGGCGAGAGCTCTCACACTATGACGTCCGCCTCGGTACTGCGTCTCTCGTCGAGCAATCGCGTCTCACGCTTCCCTACAAGGTGCAGTATGTGTGGCCGCACCCGTCGGCGCCGTATCTTTATGCGGCATGCAGCAACGGAGCGCCGGATGCACGGGGCGATGCACATTGCGCCGTCGTGCTTCGCATCGATCGCCAATCGGGTGCACTGCAAATTCACGGTACGCCCGTTGCGCTTCCGTCGCGGCCGATCCACATTACAGTTGATGGGCCGGGCAAGCATGTGCTGACAGCCTACAACGATCCCAGCAGCGTAACGGTGCACCGAATCGAAAGTGACGGGTCGATCGGTGCACGAGTAACGCAACGTGTTGAGCCGGACACAGGCATTTACGCGCACCAGGTCAAGGTGTCGCCCTCGAACAGGACCGTCATCGTCGTTGCGCGAGGTAATGATGCAAAGGCGACGCGTTCCGAGGACCCTGGCGCGTTGAAGGTGTTTGGATACGACGACGGTCAGCTGAGCCCGCTCGCTTCCGTTGCGCCCGGCGGCGGCTATGGCTTTGGACCCCGGCATTTAGACTTCCACCCCTCGCAACCCTGGGTGTATGTATCGCTCGAGCGCCAGAACACCCTGAATATGTTCAGAGCTCGCGACGATACGCTCGAGCTCGAACCGCGATTCATTAAAGACACGCTCGCCGATCCCGCGGGCAAGCAGCCACGCCAACGCCCCGGCACCATCCATGTGCATCCGAACGGCCGATTCGTCTATGTCGCGAACCGCGCGAGTGGAACGACACTCGTGGACGGCAAATCCCTATTCATCGGCGGAGAAAACAATATCGCGGTGTATGCGATCGATCCACGAAACGGTGAGCTGTCTATCATTCAGCACGCCGACACACACGGCATCGTGCCGCGTACGTTCGCGCTCGACAAAACGGGACGAGTGCTGGTGGCTGCGAATTCGGTACCGATTCTCGCGCGCGAGGCATCCGGCGTGACCACCGTGCCGCCAAGTCTTGCTTTTTTCAAAGTCGGGGATGATGGAAAACTCGATTACGTGCGGAAGTACGATATCGACGTCGGCGCGGAAACGATGTTCTGGATGGGCATCGTTAACTGATGAGGTGAGCGACTGGTGGGTCAACGTGGCCAAACCGCTCAGCATCACACCCGAATGAAAAGGAGCATGGTACTTGTTATCCGCAAGATTGCGTCTCAGCGTGCTTTGTGCAGCCACTGCGTCCTTGTTTGCCACTGCTGTTGCCGGCGCGGCTACGACAGCTGACTTTCCAACCAAGCCCGTCCGGTTTGTCCTCGGGCCTGCGCCCGATCTCCTGCCGCGGCTATTGGGCCAGAAGCTCTCGGAGCTCTGGAAGCAGCAGCTCGTGATCGACCAGCGTCCCGGCGCGGGAGGCGTGCTCGCCGGAGACACGGTGGCGAAAGCGCCGGCCGATGGCTATACATGGCTCATGAGCGCGGCGTCGTTCGTCATCATCGACAAGCTCTACCCCAAGATTCCCTACGATTTCAACCGTGACCTCGCGCCCGTTACGTTGATGGCGACAGTGCCGTACATCGTCGTGCTCCATCCGTCAGTGCCGGCGAAGTCGCTGCGCGAGCTTGTTCAACTGGCGCAGTCGCGACCCGGGCAGCTCAATTACGCATCGGCAGGAACCGGCACCTCGACCCACATCGTCACCGAAATATTCAAGTCGGCAGCGAAAGTGGACATCACTCACGTGGCCTATAAAGGCGTCGTCGCCGCTGTCGCCGATGTGCTGGCCGGACAAGTGCAACTGACGTTTTCCGTGGCGCAGGCCGCAGTGCCTCACGTGCAAACCGGAAAGCTCCGCGCGATCGCGACCACGAGTGCGAAGCGCTCCGGCGTGTTGCCGGATGTGCCCACCATGACCGAAGCGGGCTATCGCGACGTCGACGTCGTGGGATGGAACGGTGTGCACGTGCCCGCGCATACGCCTCGAGCGGTGATCGATCGCATCAATCTTGATATCAACAAGGTACTGCCGGAGTTGAACGAGCGCCTGATCGCCGCGGGCTTCGAGCCGACACGCACCACGGTGGAAGCGTTCGAGGCGTTCGTCAAGAAAGACGACAGCCGCTACACGAAGGTCATCCGCGAATCGAACATACGGCTTGACTGAAATGAACGACAACACCACGCCACAGGACAGCATCACTTTGAAGGTCGACGACGCGCTCGCGCTCGGCGAGCGTGCGCTGCAACGCATCGGCTACAGCGGTGAAGAGTCCCATGTCATCGCAGCCAGCCTCGTCGACGCGGCGCTGTCCGGCTACGTCTCGCATGGCTTGCCGCGCATACTCACGATCGCCGAACATCCTCGCACGAAGCAACCGCGGCGCGCCGTGCGCATCGTCCACGAGACGCCATGCTCGGCGCTCGTCGATGGCGGCAACTATGTCGGGTTCTACGCAGTGCACCGCGCGGCGGAAATCGCGATCGAGAAAGCGCGCGCAAGCCGCTTCGCGCTCGTCGGCGTGCACGACAGCTTCATCAGCGGTCGCAGCGCTTACTACCTCGAGAAGATCGCGCGTGCAGGTTTCGTGGGCATGATGAGCGCGTGCAGCGCGCCCGTCGTGGTTCCGCTCGGTGGCGCGGCGCCCGCGCTCGGCACTAATCCGATCGCATTCGGGTTGCCGGGAGAGCCGCATCCTTACATCTTCGACATGAGCACCGCAGCGACCAATCACGGCGACGTGATACTCGCGAAGCGGCTGGGAGAGCAGCTGCCCCAAGGTCTGGCGGTCGACGCGCGTGGCT
>JAQGNH010000209.1 GCA_028291945.1 Betaproteobacteria bacterium | reverse complement strand
GTTGCTGCCGTTGCGAATGAGCGATAAATCCAATTCCCTAAGCATCTCCCAAGAACAAATTGTCGGTGCGGCCGTCTAATGGCCGCACCGAAAGATGTTCCTCCGATCGTGGGGAGGATCAGAGGTTTCCTCAACAAGGACTGCTAGGTAGCTTCCGCAACCCCTTTCCACTCGCTCGCCGGAAGCTCGATCAGCTTCCCGCCGAGCGCTTCGAACTCGGTTGCCCGGTCGTAGTCGTCGATGTCATGCGAGTAGTGGGTGACCGCATTGACCAGACCATAGCCGGACAAATCGCCCCCGAGAATCAGGTGGCGCAGCACGCCCGCACGTTCGACTTCGTTGAGCGTATACCGGTTGGCGAGCACTTCAACTGCCTTCACCGGATCTCCCGTGAGTTTGATATGGAGCGTCTTCCGCATCTTCTCCGCGACCTGCCGGAAAGTCGCCTCGGAAACCGCAGCTTCTACGACATCTCGCACCTTGAGGAAGAACGCTTTGTCGTCCGCGGCAAGCGTCTCATCCTTGAAGACGGTGATTGTTTCGTCCTCCGCTTGCAGGATGCGGCCGATATGCGTCTTGTGCAACGCCCGGTCTGACGCAATCAGTCCGTTGAGACAGACGAGGCGGTAAACCAATGGCTGTACAGACAGCGTGCCTTGGCCGACCTCCGAGTTTGTGATCACGATACCGGCTTGCACCATGTCCCCGGGGGCGATCTCGTACTCGACGCGTGGGGTAACCACCTTGACGTACATTTTCGTCTCGGTCAGCTCGACTGATTCGAAACGCGCATCCGGCAGCCTCTGCAGTATCGGCAGCACGTTCTCTGCCAGATCGTAATTGTCCAGCCGGCGAAAGCGGTCGGACAGCACGGCGCGCACCTGACCGTCCAGCGTCCGGATCATGCGACGCACGTTCTCGGTCTGCAGCCACGTATTGACGTTGTGGTCGAGCAGAGCGGGTTGATCCGCCCGCATGCGTTCGAAGTACGCATAGGGGATCTTCAGTTTTTCAGCGAGTTGCCGGCGCGCGAGGTTCGTGATGCCGTACTGCTCGACGCCGTCCAAAGCTTCGATCATCATCCTGCAACTGCCGCCTTCATCGGTCTGGCACCGCATGAGTGACGAGGGCACCACCATATCGTGCTTGGTCGCGAGTTGCCGCTCGAGTTCATGCGCGAGGCTAACGAGAGAACGTCCGCTTTTCATACTGAATGCTCCAAAAGAAAAGCGGGAAACGGCAGTCCCCGTAGCGGGGTGCTGCTCGTCCCCGCTTGAGGGTCAACGAACCGGCCCAAATGCATCCGGGCCGAACGATCGCGTAAGTTGTCGTCACGCGTGCTATCAGGGCTGCCTTCGCCGCATGGATCACGTACGGACCTGGTGTGACAGCTACCAGTGAAAAACCTTTTCGCCGGAACCTGTCTTCAAGTCCCGCTGAAAAGGCGGATGCGATATCGCTATCGCATCCAGCCACTACGCCGCCTCCCTCACGTTGTCCACGCGTGAACGCCAGATGTCGGCCCAGTCGGTTCCGGCATGCTTCGGCACAAAAACCTCGACTTGCCGCGGACCACTTGTTCTCTGCTCTTTTTTGAGGCGCCGCGCGAGCTCGAACGCGCGAGCCTGCCCGTCGTACTCCATATTCGCGTCGTTGTCGGCATAGATGCAGACGCGGCGCACGGTCACGGGTAGCCACAGCTTTGCCATGTTGCCCGCGCTGATCGCTGACCACACGGGTTTACCGGTACTTAGATGAATGGCGAGCGCGGTTTCAATGCCTTCCGCGATCGCGAGTTCATCGGCCGCGTCGAAGAGCCTCACCGCTGCGCCGTTAATACCGGCCGAGAGCACTTTCTTCGCGTCGCGCTCGAAGGCCTTGCGGCCATCCTTCAGGTACGTGCGATGGAGCGTGATGACCCCGCTATCGGCGCCCTGAACGCAAGCGAGCATCGCCGGGTATTCCGCGATCTTGCGCGATTTACCCTCGGCGTCTCTGTCGTAGTACCCGAGAGCTGGATGAAACCGTAGGACCTTCGGATACTCCGTCAGGATTAGGCCGCGATTGCGCAGGTACCGATCGACTTCGTCGCCTTCGCTTATGCGCTTGGCTTCGTTCCAGATCCGCTTCGCGAGCTTCTTCATCCCATCGGGAGAGGGCTCATTAGAGCGAATCGGGAGCGGCACGACACGCCCGACACGCTCCTCGATGCGTTTGAGGACCGTGCCGAAATCCCAGCCTTTGATTCCCTGCAGCAGCTTGAGACCGCCGCCGGCACCGCAGCCGCGGCAATGGTAGTTCCCTTCGCCAAACTTGTCGGTGTACTGGAACCGATCCGTTCCGCCACACAGCGGGCACGGTTGATTCCGCTTGTTGAGAATTTTCTCGTCGACGCCGAGCGCCCCCAGTATCTCGGTCCAGCGTCCATGCGCGCGGCATTTCACTTCCGCGACGCGCGCTTCGAACTCGTAGCTTTGCATGATGATTCGCTTCCTGTGAAAATCAGTTGAGCAGCTCGATTGCGTGCTCGCCGCGCCCGTGCCCCACCTTCAACCGAAAGGTCCGGCCCTTAAGGAGCGGGTACTTCTCGAGCTTCAATTCCTGCACCAGAGAATCGAGCGTTGCTTTGGGATCGCGCGACCGCAGGCGCCGAATAAGATCGGCGAGCGCCTCGCAATCCGCCTCACAGTGGTCATCGAGAAACTGATCGTGCTCGTCGATGAAATCCGACGCCTGACGAACCGCTTCTCCGGAAAACTCACCGGCCGGAATGAAGATCGTGCCCTCGTCATAGACACCGTGCTCGCGAACCACGACGCAGTGGCCGTTTAGCGTTAATGCGACCGCCTCGCACAGAGTCACTGCTGGCGAGACCCAGCGAC
>JAQGNH010000201.1 GCA_028291945.1 Betaproteobacteria bacterium | reverse complement strand
CGCTCGAAAAGCGCTTTGGAAAAGACAGCGTTTTCCAGGACATCGAAGCCATCACACCCGGCAGCAACTTTGAAAAGGTCATCGACACTGCTGTTGCGCGTTGTGACGTTCTGCTCGTACTGATCGGAGACACGTGGTCCACCGAGCGCGGCGAAAAAGGCCATTTGCGTCTCGATGACCCGCACGATTTTCTACGCCTGGAAGTGGGATCAGCCCTGCGCGCTAAAAAGCGCGTGCTGCCGGTTCTCGTGGAAGGCGCCAAGATGCCCTCGGCGAGCGCGTTGCCGTCGGATCTGCGGGCGCTCACGGCGCTACAGGCGCTGGAGCTGTCCGACAACCGTTGGGACTACGACGTCGAGCGGCTGGTCGCGGCGATTCGAACGCTGACCGGAGCCGGGGCCCCCAGCGAGCTCAGACGGGCACTGATCCTGGCGGGCGGCGCGATCGTGCTCGGCGGGGTCGTAGCGGCAGCGTATAAGGCGCGCAACCGGCTTCCTGACGTGTCCGGCCGCTGGAATCTCCCCAATGGCAGCTTCTGGATCGTCACGCAGGACAGCAATCGCCTGACGATCGAGGAAACACACTACCAGTCGAAAGAGGTGTGGAAACGGGGCAACGGGACGGTGAGCAAAGAGGGCGTCGAGTTCGTGCTCGACCTGATCTATGGCGGTCCGCGCCAATGGGCAGGTTCCATGAAGTTGTCAGGCGATAGGAGCACGATGAGCGGCGAAGTGCGCGATGTCATCTCGGGCACCAAGACCTCGTTGGCGCTCATGCGCGCACGCTGAGTCGCGGCCAAACAGCCGAAATGGCGTTAGCGGTCGGAGACGCTTACCCGAACTATCCGTTGTTACTGCGCCGAACAGCGTGGCGAAGCAGAAAGAGGTCTGTGGGAAATTTTGGGTAGGCGACAAATCAGTCACTCGACGCTTGCCAACCCCAAATGCAATCTCACACGAGGCAAAATCACTGCAAATCGGTCTGAATTTGGCACAAAGTCGGCCAGCCCTGGTGTCCAAATACTCGCACGACGGGTGTGTTAGACCCGCGCGGCGCGGCCCAGGTCCACCTGGCATCATGCTCGAGATCACAGCACTTATCGTGCGCATGGCACAGGAGAGCCCTGGCTGGGGCTACACCCGACTTCAAAGGGCACTGGCGCATTTGCGGCACAAGGCGGGAGGGTCGCTCGTATCAGTTGTGTTATCGCAAGCGTTCGATGAGGTGGCAGCGAAATGTTCGTAAAAGTACTCAAAAACATCTTTTCGGGTTCGCGTTCAGGTCGCCAACAGGACAGTACTCCGGCCTCTGACGACGCCTTGGCTTGCGAGCGCTGGCAGAAGGAGCTGATCAAGCGCATGTTTCGGCTAATGCATACCTTCGAGCAGGACAATTTCGACGCCGACCGCTACCTCGGCATCGGCCCAGATGTGTTTTTCGACGGCTACCACGCGGCATACTTTTCATTTCTGCTGAAGCATGTAGAGCAGTTCCATCAAGCACGCATGCTGCTGGCGGACGAAGCGTCGCGAGCCCTGTACGACCAGTTGATCCTGTTCCGGGTGCTCGGCCATCGGCACGTGCGTCTTCCATTCAACAATCCGGAGAATCGCGCGCAGATCGCGGTCGCGGAACTCTGGCGCGTACAAGAGACCAAGGACGTCGGAAAGTTCGGACCGCTCTCGATCTATCAAGTGCCGGGCGACGGGCATGACATCCGGGTCAAGGGCTGGAAAGAGAACGTCACGTGGACATTCCTCTACCGGCAGTATTATTTCGAGCGCGGTGCGGTAAAGATCGCGCCCGCGCCGGGTGATCGCGTCGTCGACGCCGGCGGCTGTTTCGGCGATACCGCATTGGGCTTCGCCGATGTCGTGGGCGAGCGCGGACATGTCTACGTTTTCGATCCGATGCCCAAGCACTGCGCGATCATGCGGGAGGCGGTGGCGATGAATCCGTCTCTGGCACCGCGGATATCGATCTTTCCCGTGGGATTGGCGGCCCAAGGGAACGACGTCGCCCAATTGCGCGAAGATGATGACATGATCAATCCCGGCGCGCGCATCGTGATGGATAAAGTGCCGACGACTACCATCGACGAAATGGCGGCGCGCAACAATGTGCCGCGATTCGACTTCATCAAGATGGACATCGAGGGCAGCGAACTCAGCGCGCTTCAGGGTGCGAAATCCTCGATCCTACGCTGGCAGCCGAAGCTCGCAATCTCGCTCTATCACCGGGACGAGGACTTTTTCTCGATCCCGCTATGGATCGACGCCCTCGGCGTCGGCTATCGGTTGTTCCTCGACCATTACACCATTCACAACGAAGAGACCGTGCTGTACGCGTCGGTGTAGGGCGGACCGCATACGCTGCACGCCCGCCGCCGATGCCGATCACCGATTCGGTTGTGACAGGTCGCGCGCTCGGGAGACCCAAGACATACACCTACGACGGCGCTGGCGATCTCCTCAGCTGCGGCCGGCGGCTCCATGCATCCAATCTCAGTTTCCCCGGGCAGTACTTCGACAAGAAAACAAACCTACATTACAACTAGATTGATTTTCGAATGGTGGCCAGGGACGGAATCGAACCGCCGACACAAGATTTTCAGTCCGGGGATCCCCGGGATCGGTCACCCCACCCCAGCAGTAACCCCGCCGGCGATCACGTTTGACCGCAACCCTTTCCAGCGCCAGTTCGAGGCGCTGCCCGAGCGCGCCGCGGGACCCGAACTCAAATGGTTACTTCAAGCCGTGATTGGCGTCCTCGAAGATTGCAATTCGGCGCGGTTAGAATTTGGCATTCGCATTCGTGGGTAACGAGTTGAGAGTGAGCGGGGGAGCTACTAAAAATGACAAACCTGGCTGTAAATACGACGTTGTTGAAGACGGTGCCGCTGTTTTCGCTGTTCTCCGATCACGAGCTGGCAAATCTTTTTCCTGCAATCCAGCTTCGCAGCTACGCGCGGCACTCATTGATGGTGCGTGCGCGGGATAAAACCGACGCGCTTTACATCATTCTCTCGGGTAAAGCCAAGGTCGTGATCGATGACGGCGACGGGCGCGAAGTCACCCTGGGCACGATCGGGCCCAGCGAGTTTTTCGGAGAGATGAGTCTCATAGACGAAAAACCGCGCTCAGCCAGCGTGCAGGCACTGGAGCCGTGTGAAGTGCTCTGCATCTCGAAGTCCAGTTTCATGGCATGTCTCGCAGACAATTCGGAAGCAGCGATGCTCGTGCTGCGCAACGTCATAGGTCGTCTGCGGGAAGCCGATCACAAGATAGCGAGCCTTGCGCTGATGGACGTCCACGGCCGCGTCGCCCGCCTCCTCATGGAGCTTGCGAAGGACGTGAGCGGGGTATGGGTTGTCGACACGGGATCAGAAGAGATCGCGCGCATGGTGGGCGCCTCGCGCGAGATGGTGAGCAGGGTGCTCAAGGACATGCGTGAACACGGGCTGATCCGCAGGGATAAACGCAAAATCATCGTGCTCGATCGTGCGTCCATGGACCAGCACGGCGCCATTCGTTAGTAGACCGACACTCGTCAAAGCTTCCTAGAGCCGGGCTTTCAAGTATCGCTTCACCCTCGACCAGGCGCTGTCCTTAGCGTCGGCGTCGCGCAGCACTTCGAGCAACTCCGGATGCTTGCGACAAAACGTGTTCCATTCCTGGAGCATGGGCTCATTCCTCTGACGAAACCGGGTGTCTATAGCCATCCAGCGGGCACTGAGCGCAGCTCGGGTAAGCCACAGATCAGGATCGAC
>JAQGNH010000127.1 GCA_028291945.1 Betaproteobacteria bacterium | reverse complement strand
AAAAGCTCGGGAATAGCCGCCTGCAGCAGATCCTTGGAGAACAGAAACGAAGGCTCGAACGGTATCCGTGCCGCCCCGCCTGCGGACTCTTCGCGACCGACCGCGGTGAACTCGGCGTTCTGATCGAGAAACCACGCCGGGTTGCGCTGGAACACGCTCGCGACCAGGGCCAGCACCTCCGCAGACGGATTGCGGCGACCGCTTTCGATCATGCTCAGGTAGGACACCGACGGTGCGGATTGCGGACTCATCTGGGCACACCGCGCAGACAGATCTTCCAGCGTGATCCGGTGTGTTTTTCGCAGCGTCCGCAGCTTCGCCCCGAGGAAGTGGCTGTTGCGGGTGGCTCCGCCCATCTGACCCCCTCATCCAGTGAAAGTGAGCCTGTGAACTTGTCCAGACTCGCTTCTGTGAAATTAACAGTGTGAAGTTCTGTTCTGTGGAATTCACACGATAGCGCCGCTAATGTCCCCCTGTCCACTCACTATTTACTGAAAGGAGTACGACATGGACTCTGCAATCGAAGCGATCAAGGACGACTGGGAACAGAACCCGCGCTGGCGCGGCGTCAGGCGCGATCACACCGCCGCGGACATCTGCCGGCTGCGTGGATCATTGATGATCGAACACACCCTCGCGGAACGCGGCGCCGAGAAACTGTGGCGCTTGCTTACGAACCGCCCTTACGTCAACACGCTCGGCGCAGTGACCGGCAATCAGGCGATGCAGCAAGTCAAGGCAGGCCTGGAAGCGATCTACCTCTCGGGTTGGCAGGTTGCCGCAGACGGTAACGACTCGGGCCAGATGTATCCCGACCAGTCTCTGTATTCGGTTTCCAGCGTGCCCAGCGCGGTGCGCAGAATCAACAACGCGCTGATGCGGGCGGACCAACTGCACCACGCCGAGGGAGACGACTCGGTAGACTGGTTTGCGCCGATCGTCGCCGACGCGGAGTCAGGGTTCGGCGGCGTGCTCAACGCATACGAGTTGATGAAAGCGATGATCGAGGCCGGCGCGGCGGGCGTGCACTTCGAGGACCAGTTGTCGTCGGTCAAGAAGTGCGGCCACATGGGCGGGAAAGTGCTCGTGTCCACACAGGAAGCGGTCGAAAAACTGCGTGCTGCGAGGCTCGCAGCCGACGTGATGGGCGTGCCCACCGTGCTGCTCGCGCGCACCGACGCCGAAGCAGCCACGCTGGTCACGAGTGACGTCGACGAGAACGACAAGCCGTTTTTGACCGGAGAGCGCTCGGCAGAGGGTTTCTATCGAGTGAGGAACGGCATCGATCAGGCCATTTCGCGCGGGCTCGCGTACGCACCCTACGCCGACATGGTGTGGTGCGAAACCGGAACGCCGGATCTCGCATTCGCACGTCGCTACGCCGAGGCGATCCAGCACGTGTACCCCGGAAAGATGCTTGCGTACAACTGCTCGCCGTCATTCAACTGGAAACGCCATCTCGACAACGCGACCATCGCCAAATTCCAGCGAGAGCTCGGCGCGATGGGTTACAAATTCCAGTTCATCACGCTGGCGGGTTTTCACAGCATCAACTACGGCATGTTCGATCTCGCGCGCCGTTACGCAACCGAAGGGATGGCGGCCTATGCGCCATTGCAGGAGGCCGAGTTCGCGGCGGAGCGGTTCGGCTACACCGCCACGCGGCATCAACGCGAAGTCGGTACCGGTTACTTCGACGCGATCACCCAGGTCATACAGGGCGGGCGCTCATCGGTAACCGCGCTTACGGGCTCGACCGAGGAAGAGCAGTTCCACGGGCATACCAAGCCCGCTTTGGCTGCCTGATCCGCTGCATGACCGAAATTCCGTACGCGGCCTACGTGGCGCGTACGGAAATTGACGTGTCACTTTGAACGCCTGCACGCGGCGCTTATCCCAAGGAACGCAGATGATGGATCTTTGCTCATCAGCGCCGATCGACAAGATAGAACGGTGCTTTCGAAATGAGCTGTACTCGCTTACTCCTGCTGCATTCCGGAGTCGCGCATGATCTGCCGGGTTTTTTCGATGTCTCGCCGGACTCTGTCGGAGAGTTGCTGCGGTGTGCCTGCGATGACCCGATGACCTGTGCTCACGAGACGTTCATGGATCTCCGGCAGATTGACCACACGCACGACTTCCCTATGCAGAACCTGAACGATCGGAGCCGGCGTTTTGCCAGGCGCGAACAACCCGTACCATTGTTCGTGCTCGTAGCCGGGCAGCCCGTTCTCGGCAATCGTCGGTACGTCGGGAAGCTGCGGCATGCGTTGCGCGCTGCTCACGCCCAGCACTCTCAACTTGCCGGCTTCGACATGCGGCGCGATGACGACATAAGACGTAAAGGTCATGTCCGACTCGCCCGACAGAACGGCGAACGCGGCCTGCGAGCCACCTTTATAAGGTACGTTTTTCATGTCGATCTTGGCTTGCAGCTTCAATGCATTGCCCATGAGCTCCCCTGCCGCCCCCGCAACGGCGATGTTGAGCTTGCCGGGTGATTTTCTGGCGAGCGCTACCAGTTCCCTGACGGACTTCGCCGGGACCACCGGGTGGATGACGAGCGCCAGCGGGATCGAGGCGATTTCGCTGATCGCGGCGAAATCGTTCACCGGGTCGTAAGGCGGCTTCTTGTAGAGCGCGGCATTGATCGCATGGGTGCCTGCGTTGCCCATGATCAGAACCGAGCCATCGGGCGCCGCCCTTGCGGTCAATTGCGCGGCGACAATGCCATTGACGCTCGGGCGGTTTTCGACGATCGCATTCACCCGCGATGAATCACCGAGCTTGGGCGCGATCAGGCGCGCAATAAAGTCAGGACCCGTACCGCCCACGCTCGCAGTGATGATGCGCATCTGCCTGGGAAGCCCTGGCGCGGCCCCCGATTCCTGCGCAGATGAGCCTGCAGGATATAGCGCGGCTGCCAGGACCCAATGAAGTGATAACGCAGCACGCAGGGTCATGTACCCGACCCTCGTCGAATGTCCGTTCGCGACATCATGTATTGCAAGATGGGGTCAGTTCGCGAGCACAACTGGAAGTTGCGCGTGCGCGATGATGTGACGCGTGGCACCGCCGAAGATCAGCTGACGCAGCCGGCTCTGCGTGTAGGCGCCCTTGATCAGGAGATCGGCGCGGCTGCCGGCGCACTCGTCGAGGATCGTCTCGGCCGGGGAGCGTCCGTCGCGATCGACAGTTCGCGCAGTGGCGTGCACACCCGCGCGCGCGAGGTAAACGGCAAGCTCTTTGCCGTCTGGGCCGGGAACGCCCCAGCCTTCGACAGACAGTACGGTGACGCAGCGCGCACGCGCGAGCAGCGGCATCGAGAACGCGATCGTACGCACGGTTTCGGTGCTCGAATTCCATGCGATGACGACGTTCTCACCGATGGTGGCGCTCGGGGTCTCGGGCGTCAGCATAACCGGCCGTCCGCTCTCGAACAGCGCCGACTCGACCATCACGCGCCAATTCAGCCACGGGTGACCGAAGTTGCGGCCCACGACGATGAGATCGAACAGTCGTCCATGGCTGCCAACGACCTGGTCCTCCATACCTTCGATTTCGCGCCATGCGGCCGTTGGACCACCCGACGCGCTGACCAGCCCGAGGGCGAGGCCTTGATTTGCAGCGCTAGCATCGAAGCGCGCACGCGCGCGATTGGCCACGCGCCGGCACTCCTCAGCGAGCTGAGTGAAGTACGACTCGGGTAGCACGTCGGTGTCGCCGTCCAGTATCTCCGGTCGGCGCATCACGAAGAGCCCTTCGAGATAACCGTTCGTCTGTCGAACGAGCTGCGTAGCGAGCCCGAACGCGTGCTGGGAAACGTCATCGTCGTAGAAGGGGAGCAGAACGGTTCTCAAGGTGGCGTACCTTTTGAAGTCAGGCGTCGTGGCTCGTACCTCAGGTCGCGACCTCGGGCATCCTTGCCATGGCGGTGTCCGGTGCCGAGCCCGCCACGGTGGTCCTGTGCAACTTGCGGCGGTATCGGGTCTTGTCGAATGTCGTTGCCCGGTGCAGCGTGCAGCGGTTGTCCCAGATCACCAGGTCGTGCTCACGCCATGGGTGGCTATAGACAAACTGCGGCTGCGTGCAGAATTCGGTCAGCTCTTCGAGGATCCGCCTGCCCTCCTCGCGCGACATGCCCACGATCTCGTGGGCGTGAGACCCGATGTACAGGTTCTTGCGTCCGTTCAGAGGATTGGTACGGATCAACGGGTGGGTGACGGTGAGGCGCTGCTTCTGTTCCTCGCTGTACGCGCGCGAATCGGCGGTTTCGTTCGGCGCCGTCACGCGGTGCACGACGTTCAAGCCTTCCAGCGCCGTCTTGCGTTCGTCGGGCAACGCTGCGTACGCCGCGCGCCCGCTCGCGAACTCGGTGTTGCCGCCGACCGGCGGAACAATCCTGCCCGAAAGCAGCGAAGCGAGCGCCGCGACCGGCTTGAACGAGCTGTCGCTGTGCCAGGACTCGTTGCGCAAGCGGTGGATCAGGCTCGGATCGGTGAGCGGCAACAGATTGCCTTTCGCGTCGAGGTTGGTCATCACAGCGATATGGCCGGGCCTGTAGTTATTCGCAGCATGCGCCTCCATCGTCTCTAGCGCACCGAAGTTGCGACTGAATGCGATCTGCGAATCGTCGTCGAAGGGCTGGTCGCGAAAGACGAGTATCTGGTATTCGTTGAACGCATCCCAGATCGTTTGAAAGTCTTCACGCGCGACAGGGACGGTGAGATCGATGCCGGTGATTTCCGCGACGAAAACCGGATGCAGCGATCTGATGCTGAGTCGGGTGGCAAGGTCAGACATGGGCTCCTCCGGTCGATTTGTTATGTGCGATACGGCCACGCCCATCGGCACGGCCGTCAGTAACGTAACGCGCTCGATGTTACGCGTCAACGCGATAACGAATTCGGAGCCAGGCGATGGGAGGCTTTTACGAGGTTCACCCTCTTACGCATCGGCGGAGGGGGAGATTGCATTGCGCTGCGCCCCGCCGTGTGCCACACGCCGCTTCGGCGGATAATCCACTGTCGGTCTGCTGCCGCAACAAAGCGGCGTGTCAATGGAGAAACGTCAGATGCGGCTCTATCAACTCGGCAAGCTCGGTGGTTTGGACGCTCTGCAACTCAGGGACGTGGACGCGCCTCGCCCGGGAACGGGTCAGGTCGCGGTACGCATCCGCGCGTGCTCGCTGAACCATCGCGACCTCAACATCGTCTCGGGTAATTACACCAGCCTTCCGTTGAAGCCCGGCGCAATTCCCCTCTCGGATGGAGCGGGCGAAATCGCTGCGGTCGGACCGGAGGTCACGCGCTGGAAGCTGGGAGACCGCGTTGCGCCGATCTTTGTGCAACGCTGGTTCGGCGGAAATCTGCTGTCGGAGTACATGCCCTCCGCGCTCGGCGGACCCAGCGACGGTGTGCTCGCCGAGCACATCGTGCTCAGCGAGGAAGGATTGGTGCGGATTCCTTCGCACATGAGCTTCGAGCAGGCCTCAACACTGCCGTGCGCCGCAGTCACCGCGTGGAACGCGGCATTCGTGAAAGGACAGCTGCAACCGGGTCACACAATCGTTACGCTCGGCACCGGCGGCGTATCGCTTTTCGCGGCGCAGCTCGGACTGATGACGGGCGCGCGGGTCATCGCAACGACCGGCAGCGACGAGAAGATCGAGCGGCTGCGGAAGCTCGGCGTGCGCGAGGTCATCAACTACCGAACCACCCCCGACTGGGATATGCGCGTGCGCGAGTTGACCGGCGGGCGCGGCGCCGACCTCGTAGTCGAAGTGGGCGGACCGGGTTCGCTCGAGAAATCGATCGCCGCCATTCGTTATTGTGGTCACATCAGCGTCGTGGGCACGCTCGCCGGCAAAGCGACGATCGATCCCGGCACCCTCTTCGCCAAACGCGCCTCCATGTGCGGCATCCAGGTGGGCAGCCGCGACATGTTCGAAGAAATGAATCGAGCCCTCGAAGTGGCGAAGCTCGAGCCAGTGATCGACCGCGTGTTCGACTTCGCGGAAGCGCGCAAGGCGTACGAGTACCTGGCGAGCGGAAAGCATTTCGGGAAGGTGGTGATCAGGATTTCGTAGCGGGCCGCACCTTCGCGCGCCGGGGTCACTGCGCAAACAAGTAAGTGGCAATGCCTCTGCGACGTGCTTCTCACACGACACGTCAGACTGTACGTTTTGATCTCGCTCGATCGACGCGAACAATGAGATCTTCTGCGATCTTGTTCTTGGCGAACGGATTGAGTCTGAAGCCGGCGATCGGAGAGAACGCGACCTCGTTTCCAAATCTGCCCGGAGTCACAAGCTTCAACGTAATGCGCGGCGGATTGACGTAGGTCGATGCGTTCACATTCATGACGTTCGACAGAGGAACGCGATCTTCTTCACCTCGGTTCCTGACGAGCAGGAAATCACCGCAGTCGTACACCTCGTCAGCCAGATTCCACACCAGCTTCTTCATTACGAAGAAGCCAATAACGGCCATGAAGACCGGTATGACGACGGACACCGGAGCTTTCTCGACGATTCCGGCAAGCGTCGCTGTGACCAGGAAAAAGGCCAGGAACCCGAACCAAAGCGCAGGAAAGACCTTCTTGTTGAAAAACGTCAAGCCGGAGGAGATCTTAGTCATGCGCACTTCGCCTGCATGGGCTGTGCAGCTCGTGAGTGCGACGCGCTTGCGCAGCGCTGCTACTGCAGCGAATGCAGGCCAAACATGTTGCCTTCGGTGTCGTACACCAGAGAGATAAATCCATATTCTCCAATGGACATTTTTGCCTTGTGGATCCGTCCGCCAAATTTGCCGACGCGAGCCTCTTCAACAGCGCAATCGGTGCAAGCAAAGTAAACCAGCGTGCTATTGCCACCCGACGGCACGCCTTGCATTTTCACCAAAGCGCCCGAGGAGCCCATGCGATCCTTCAGCATCGGAAAGCTCCACATTTCAAAATCCGGCGTGTTTAATCTTTGCAGTTTGGCTTCGAAGACGGACTCGTAAAATTTCTTCGCACGATTCATGTCCTGCACATAGATTTCGAACCAGCGAACGGGATTTTCGGTCATCGTGCTCTCCCTTGAGAGCAGCATACATCGATCATGCTTCGACTGTGTCGCGGCGCGACGCTGTGACGCCCGGACTCTATCGCAAAAAAGGCTCTTCTCAGCGCACCGTCTTGCGCGCGATCACCACGTTGTCCAGCACCAGGTTCTGCGACCAGATCCAGCGCGCGCCTTCGAACAGTTCTGGGTAGCGCGTGTAGGCCGGGAGGTTCGTCACTCCGATTTCCTGATCGGTGAACTCCCACGCGCGCGGCCAGTTCGAATCATTGAAACGGCGCGACTGCCAGTTGGCCGGGATCGGATAGTGCACCGCGTAGCACTTGTCCTGACAGTCCGGTTTCCGCGCGAATGGATGAGTGCGGCCGCCGAGATTCGGCGTGTCGTGGACGTTGCCGCGCTCCACGACTTCTTTCGGATCGATCAGGGGCGCGATGTAAAACGTTTGCGCCTTCCAAGAGCTGTCAGTGACCGTGCCGTCGGAGAAACGCGCGATCAGGCCGCCGTCGCCGGGATAGTACTGACTCGTGGTTGCCACAACAGGCACGGGAAAGACTTCCTGACCCAGGCTGAGATGCTCGTCCCAGTCCACTACGAGGAACGCGAGCGTGTAAGGCCGCTTCACCCTGAACTTCACGATAGAGGAGTTGAATGGCGTGTACGGCGTGTTGTCCACCGACACCAGCTTCCCGTTCACGTACATCTCGTAATAGTTGTCTGCGACGATGAAGCCCGTGATGACCTCGCCATCGGGATCCACGTCGATGACCGGCACGTTGGCTGTCGACACTTCGGCCGAATTTTTAGGGGCGATCTGGTTGCACTCGTTATAAAGGTCGACACTCTTCGGACCGAGACCTTTCTGCAAAGCAGTGACCGCCGGGACCGTGATGACCGTTCCGTCTGTTGCGGTGATCTGGCCAACGGCCGCCACGCGGACGTTCATCTTGGGATTGGTGTGCGCGCACTGGGTGAGGTTCTCGACGATCGTCTTGGCGCGCCCCTGAGTGACCATGCGCTTCGCGGGACTGGTATCGGCCGCGTCGAGGTCGGGGCCTGTAGAAGTCGTCTGGCATGCGCTGATAGCCGCACTTCCGACCAGCGCCAACGCAATGCTGCGCACGCGCGCGAATGCACGCCCTGTTTTGTTGCTCATGGTGATCTCCCCCTCTATGATTGTTCTGCACTATATCTCGGTGAGAGCACTTTTGTCGAAGCGTGAACTGACGAGCTCTGTTTCATTTGCTGACGAGATCTCAAGATTCGATCGCCGCGCGCGCTCGGGACACCGACGAGTGTCTCTGGGAGTATTCTTCTCGGCGTCGCGCCACGTACAAGACTGGAGGAAGCCATGAGATTGCTGCTCGCGTTCGCTCTACTTGCTCTCGCCACGCCGCTTCTGCCCAGCGCTCATGCCCAGAGCTATCCGACTAAGCCGATCAGGCTTGTCGTTCCCTTCACGCCGGGCGGCGGTGTCGACATCAACGCGAGACTTGTCGCGCAAAAGCTGACCGAGTATCTCGGCCAGCAGGTCATCGTCGAAAGCCGTCCCGGCGCGGGAACGAATATCGGCAACGAGTTCGTCGCGAAATCGGCGCCCGACGGTTACACGCTGCTCATCAATGCCGGCTCGGTGGCGATCAACATGTCCCTATACAAGAACCTCAATTACGACTCGCTGAGGGATTTCGTGGCGATCTCGATCTTTTCGGAAAGCCCGAACGTCCTGGTGGTTCATCCTTCGCTGCCGGTAAAGACCGCGAAGGATCTCGTAGCACTCGCCAAGGCTAAACCTGGCACGATGAATTTCTCTTCGTCGGGAAGCGGTACCACGCAACACCTCTCGGGCGAGCTTTTCAACCTTCGCACGGGCGTGAAGATCGTGCATGTGCCTTTCAGAGGGACGGCTCCATCGCTCACGGCAGTGGTCGGAGGCGAAGTCGAAATGACCTTCGCCAACATTCCCGCGATCTCCTCGTTCGTGAAGGCCGGCCGCCTGCGTCCCCTCGGGACGACCGGACTCAAGCGCGCAGCGCAGATGCCGGATGTGCCGACGTTGAAGGAAGTGGGCATCGACGTGGAGGTCACCGTGCGTTACGGGATATTCGCGCCGGCTGCGACGCCTCGGGACGTCGTTAATACGCTCGCGACTGCGATTGCGAAAGCAGCGCGCTCGCCCGACATGCGGCAGCGCCTGCTCGATCAGGGCGCGGAGCCCGTGGGCAACTCGCCGGAGGCGTTCGCGAAGATCATGCAGGAGGAAGTGGTGCGGTGGTCGGAAGTGGTGAGAGTTTCCGGCGCCAAAGCGGATTGAGGACGGGGACAGTTCTACAGCAACTTCCATTTCGCAAGGATTGCTGCGGCGGCCGGCACGCCGAAGATGAGCAGAAAGATGGGCAACTCCTCGCTGAATGAATAGCCTGCTTTCGTCACGCCCACCCACATGTTGGCCGCGGCAATCATGAACCACACTGCAATGAATCCAATAATGGCCGTAAGCATGTCGTCGCTCCGGCTGCCGCCCACGGCCCTGGCAATACCGACACACACAGCCAAAAGCACAAGACCGCCGAGGATGATGACTACTGTGCGCATAGCGGCGGCGAGAGCATGCGCCTACTGTGCTTGCTCGCCTGTTCGGGGAATCAAGTTGATTCGAGCCGGGTTCGAGTTTGGATGAGCGTTATCGCTAGCTCGCGAGCGCGAGGCGCGGTCGAACGCCCTGCTTCTCCATAACGGACTGAAGCACCTCGTAGTAAGTCCAACCGTTGATGCGCGTCTTGCCCAGGAAAATGGTCGGCGTGTTCGTGATTCCAATCTCGCGCGCCTGCTTGATCGCGTCCAGCGCGCGTTCGGCGTAGAAGTGCTCGTCCAGTGCCATTTTCAACTGATCGGCATCGAGTCCAGCGCGCTCGGCTGCGGTCATCAATGTCTCCGCGTCGCCGATGTCGGCGCCTTCGGTCCACATCAACTCATAGAGGGCCGTCTTGAACGCGAAATCGCGACCGTGGTCGTACGCGAATTCGAGCGCCTCGAACGCGAGAAAGCTGTATTGCCGCTTCTCTGGAATGCGAATCCGCGGGTATTGCTCCGGCGCCATGTCTTTGATCCAGGCGTGGAGGCGCTCGACGCGCTCGGGCGTGCGCGCGCAAGGCGTGCCTTCGGGCGGCGTTTCGGGATGCAGCCAATAAGGGCGCCAAAGCGGTTTGACGTCGTATTCGCGGGCGAGGCGATCGATCTGGTCGACTGCGAGGAAGCTATAGGGACAGACGAAGTCGGCAAACACCACGACACGAAAAGACTCTGCGGAATCTCGTTGCTCAGTCACGGTCGGCCTCCTGTACTTGCACAGCGAAACTCAATCAACTGTCATCGCGATGATGGCAACTGCCCCAATGCAGGCACCTCGTGACGCAGGTATTGCTAAATAGCTCGGGCCATTGCTTCAGCCGCTTCGACTGCAAGGCCTTCGCCGGTTATCCCGCCTTCGAGCGCATCCTTGTCGAACGTCAGATATGCGACGCTCGCGCCATCGTCTCCGGTCACCAGCGGCTCGGCGGCGTTCTCGCCGCGAACGTAACGAAAGCCTGGCGGACCGATCTCCTGCCCTTCCATGATAACTGAACCCTCGAGTACCACCTCGTAACGGCCGAATTCCGCCGCAGGCATGGTAAGCGCAGCGTGTGAGGGCGCTTTGACGAGCACCGCCGCAGGACCGGAATCGGGAGCCATCAGGTACTTGAACGCAGTGTGCTCGGCGCCGGGCACCGGCTGCCATTCCGACTGCGACGCCAGCGAAACCAACAGGCGCCCGCTCAGATTGATCTTACGCCGGGCATCGACGTTCGCCATGGAAATGATGCCGCCCGCTCTGGGGTGCAGGACAAGCATGTCGTGGCCTTCGGACACGGCAAACGGCCCATAGGGCATATTGTGATCCGTATAGTGGAGGCCCAGCGCTTCGAGATGTTTGACGCCGCGCGGAAAGTCCATCGCACCGTGCAGGAGCAACTGAAACTGCGACGTCAGATGCATGTGGGCATAGACCGACGGACAGTCATCGAAGCGAAAACGCAGCGCCTCCGGCCCACCATCTTCCCCGGACAGCAGCACCTGGCACGCAAAGGTAACCCCCTCCGTGGCGCTGCGTTTCCAGGGCGCTTGCGCTGCATCGACGATGTAGGCGTCGCGCATGGTTCTATTGCGGCTTGATTCCGGCCTGCCTTGCGATCTTCCCGAAACGCTCCATCCAGTCTGCATATCGTTTCGAAACCTCCTCCGGGCTGCTTGGCGCAGCTTCGGATCCGGCACCGAGCATCTTTTCCCGCACCTCCGGCATCTCGAGCGTGCGGCCGATAGCGGCATTGAGCGACGCGACGATGTCGCGCCGCACCCCGGCGGGCCCCATGATGCTGCGCCAGGCCGGCATGTCGTAGCCCGGCAGCGCAGCTTCGGACATCGTGGGCACTTCAGGCAACGCGGCTGAACGCGTCATGCTCGTCACCGCAAGCGGGCGCAGTTTCATCTTGAGCGCCACGGCGGCCACCGACGGCATAAAGTAGTAATCGATCCGCCCCGCCATCATGTCCGTGACCGCTTCGCCGTTCCCTTTGTACGCCACTTCGACAGCCTTGATGCCGGCCATGTTGTTGAACAGGATGGCACTCCAGTAGGGGATCTGGCCGGCGCCGATCGTTCCGAACGTCATCTTACCCGGCTGCGATCGCGCGAGCGCAACGTATTCCTTCGCGTTTCGAACCGGCACGCTGGGATGCACCACCATGACGAACTGCGACGTCTCGACGAGCGAAACCGGTGTGAAGTCGCGCAGCACATCGTAGGTCACGGCGGCGTTGACATATCGTGCTCCCGCCATCGATCCCCCGGCGAGCAGCCACGTGTAGCCGTCTGCCACAGATTTCAGAACCTGTGTTTGACCGATCATGCCGCCGGCGCCCGGCCGGTTTTCAACGATGAACTGCTGGTGGAGCAGCTCACTCAGTTTGGGTGCGATGAGACGGGTTGCGAAATCATCGCCGCTGCCGGGCGCGGCCGCCACGACCACGCGCACCAATTTTTCCGGCCATTTTCCGATAGGGTCCTGTGCGGCAGGCAGCCGGCTTGCGAACGTCAGGAACAACAGTCCCGCTGCGAAACATTGCACTGCCTTTCGCGAGAAGAGATTCATGGAAATGCTCCTTTCGTCGTGCGTGGCAGCAGGGCCGGTCTAGTAACGACTTTACCACCGACTCCGGCTTTGCAACCTCATCACGGAACATAGTACGCCGGGGTTCGGGCGTTGCCGCGCCACCCTGTATAGCCTGGCGAGCGTCTGACGTGCTATAGGTCAGGACCCTATACGGTCGAGGACGTCGCAATGGCAGCACGGCAAACGAGCATCGCGGCTCCGGCTGCGGAGTCCGTACGCACCGGTCGCAGTGTCGAGGCCATCAAGCGCGACTTTACCGACAATCTCTTCTGCATTCAGGCGCGCTTCCCCTCAGTCGCGACGAAGAACGACTACTACCAGGCGCTTGCCTATACCGTGCGAGACCGGCTGCTGGCGCGCTGGATCAAGACCGCGGAGATGTACAAAGACAACGCGTCCCGCACCGTCTGTTATCTGTCGGCCGAGTTTCTGCTGGGTCCCCATCTCGGCGCCAACCTCCTGAACCTCGGCATCACGGAAGCGGTCAGGAAAGCGATGCACGAGCTTGGGCTCGACCTCGACGAGCTGCTCGAAGAAGAGGAGGAGCCCGGGCTCGGCAACGGCGGCCTCGGGCGTCTCGCGGCGTGCTACATGGAATCGCTCGCGACCCTGCAGGTCTCCGCGATCGGCTACGGCATCCGCTACGAGTTCGGCATCTTCGACCAGTGCATCAAGGACGGTTGGCAGGTCGAAGTCACCGACAAGTGGCTGCGCTATGGCAACCCCTGGGAAATCGCGCGGCCGGAGATCGCCTTCGACGTGAAGCTTGGCGGCCACACCGAGGCGTACACCGACGCCGACGGACGCTATCGCGTGCGCTGGATTCCGGCTCGCGTCGTGCGCGGCGTCGCCTACGACACGCCCATCCTCGGCTATCGCGTCGGCAATGCGAACCTCCTGCGGCTGTGGAGCGCGCAGGCGGCGGAGTCGTTCGACTTTCAGGCGTTCAACGTCGGCGATTACTATCGCGCGGTCGAGCACAAGGTCGATTCGGAAAATCTCACCAAGGTGTTGTATCCGAACGATGAGCCGGCAGCAGGCAAGCGCCTGAGACTGGAGCAACAGTACTTCTTCGTGTCGTGCGCGCTGCAGGATATGATCCGTATCCATCTGCAGGGCGCCAAAAGCATCGAGGGTTTCGCCGACCGGTACGTCGCGCAACTGAACGACACGCACCCCGCCATCGCCGTTGCCGAGCTCATGCGTCTCTGCCTCGATGAGCACCAGATGAACTGGGACGCGGCGTGGGCTCTGACGAAACGCGTCTTCGCCTACACGAACCACACCCTGCTGCCCGAAGCACTGGAGAAGTGGCCGGTCGAGTTGTTCGGCCGGGTGCTGCCGCGTCATCTCGAGATCGTGTACGAGATCAACTCGCGCTTCCTCGACGAGGTGCGGAAGCGTTTCCCCGGCGACGAAGCAAAGCTGCAGCGGTTCTCGCTCATCGATGAGAGCGGCGAGCGCTACGTGCGCATGGCGAACCTTGCGTGCGTCGGCAGCCGCGCGATCAACGGCGTCGCGGCGCTGCACAGCGAGCTCCTGAAGCAGACGGTGCTCAAGGACTTCTACGAGCTCATGCCGGAGAAGTTTACGAATGTGACGAATGGGGTGACGCCCCGGCGCTTCCTCATGCTTTCGAATCCGGGCCTCGCGGAGCTGGCGACGCGGCGGATCGGTGACGCGTGGACCCGCGATCACAGCCGGTTCAGGGCGCTCGAGCCGCTCGCGCAGGACGCCGGATTCCGCGAAGACTGGCGGCGGATGAAGCGCGGGGCGAAGACACGACTCGCGGACGTCATCCGGCGCCGGACCGGCATCACCGTGGATCCCGATTCGATGTTCGACATCCAGGTCAAGCGCATCCACGAGTACAAGCGCCAGCACCTGAATGTCCTGCACGTTATCAGTCTCTACGAGCGCATCAAGCGCGACAGTCGAGCCGCGATCGTCCCCCGCACGGTGATCTTCGGCGGCAAGGCCGCGCCGGGTTACTACCTGGCGAAGCTGATCATCCGTCTGATCAACGGCGTCGCCGACGTCGTGAACAACGATCCGAAAGTTAACGATCGTCTGCGCGTCGTATTCATCCCGGACTTCAACGTCAAGCAGGGCCACTACGTCTACCCGGCGGCCGATCTCTCCGAGCAGATCTCGACCGCGGGCAAGGAAGCGTCCGGCACCGGGAACATGAAGTTAGCGATGAATGGCGCGCTCACGATCGGCACGCTCGACGGCGCCAACGTCGAAATCCGCGAGGAAGTGGGCGCCGACAACTTCTTCCTGTTCGGGCTCACCGTCGATCAGATCGAGCGGGTTAAGCGCGAGGGCTACAGGCCGCCCGACCATTACGCGGGCCACGCAGGCCTGCGCACGGCCGTCGATCTGATCCGGGATGGTGCGTTTTCGAACGGCGATCGCGACCTGTTCCGACCGCTGGTCGAAAACCTGATGTGGCGCGACGAGTACCTGGTGTTCGCCGACTATCCCGCGTACGCCGACTGTCAGGCGAGGGTCGACGCCGCGTGGCGCGACGGCGATCGCTGGACGCGCATGTCGATTCTGAACGCGGCGCGGATGGGTAAGTTTTCCTCCGATCGGGCGATCCAGGAATACATGCGTGAGATCTGGAAGGTGGAGCCCGTCGTCGTTCCGCTCGACGACTGAGCACTGACGCCGACAATCCTCAGGTCGCGATCTTGCATGCGTGAAAGCCAGGAGACGACTCATGCGCGAAAAATTCGTGAAACTCGCCGCTGCGAGCGGCAACCCGATCGAGCCCGAGATGAACCCGGCTGCTGAACAGCCTGCGGATCTCCCCGGAAGCGACGAGCACGTCTGTGCGCACTGCCACGGCGGCGGGGTCGCGGAAGACGGCATGCGCTGCGAGTACTGCGCGGGCACGGGAAAAGCCCGCCCGGCCGCTCACACCGTCTGAAGTGACGGCGGGCACGGGCTCTTCGTAAGGGATTCGCGCCTCTCGTAATACGCTGCTCCACGGCCGGCGCGCCCGGCCCCTTCGTACGCTGGCACCGTCGTCGCGGCTGCCGCCGCATATGACAAAATGATATAGTGCGTCCTGCCCGCGACTTGCCCGCAAGATGCGAGCGCTGAGCACCACGAGGAGCGTGCGCGTGTCAGATCTGTCTGATCTCCGGCCGAATGAATAGGGACCAGCTCACACTGGTCGCACGGCTCCACGCCGAACAAAGATCCCGATCCGAAGACTCGCAGGCGTTTAGCGCGATGCATGAAGCGCTCGCGAAAGCGCACGACCGCATCGTTCAGCTCGAACTCGAGCGCGACAGCGAACGCTTTATGCGCCTCGACGCCGAAGCCAAAGTGCAGTCCGGGCGGCAGGGGCGCGATGCGGCCATGCGTGCGCTCCAGCAGGCAATGCAGGCGTTTCGCAAGCTCAAGACCGAAGCGGCTGAACGGAAGCGCGAGGGCGAGAAACTCAACGCACTGCTCGAAACGGAGCGCGCGGCTCGCGAACGCGCGGAAACGCGAGCGCGGGCCGAGCAACACGCGCGTGAGAACGTGTCGCGGGAAGCGCGCGACGTTCGAATCGCAGCCGAAGGACACGCCCGCGCGTTTGGGCGGCTGGAAGCGAGGTGCCGCACCATGGCAACGGAGTTGAAGGTATTCCTGGCGCAGGCAGAATGCATCGCGTATCGGCAGTCACAGGAGTTGGCTCACCTCAAAGCCGAGCTCGAAAACGAGCGCCGCGCGCGATTGGAAGCCGCGCACGCCCTCAGGGAGGGCCATTCATCCCGCGTGTGGAGGAAGCTGCGGCTCGCTCATCGGTGACGAGCGCGTGGTCCAGTCGCAGCACCGCTGCGCAGACGGGCGAATCGACTGCGTAGGAGTAATGTTTTGCGTGGGCCAAAGAACAACTAAGAGTCCGTAACAGAATGACCGTTCGTGGTGAGCTTGTCGAACCATGAACGGTCCGAATTCATTTTGTTAGGCATCTAATTCTGTGGCTGCGTAGCCGGTCTTGATGGCGCTGGACTGCTCCTGGGCGCAAAAAACGGCATGGCGAGCAGCTTCCATAATGTCACGTCTGCCGGCGTGCGAGCTTCATCGAGGCCGAGATGCATGGCCTCATGCCCGAGCTGAGGTTGGTGCCGGTAAGTCGAAAACAGGTGATCCCACCACGGCAACAAGTTGGAAAAATTGCTGTTGCTCTCGTGGATCATCGCGGAATGGTGAATGCGGTGCATATCAGGCGTGACTACGAGACGGCGCAATAGCCGGTCTATCGTCTCCGGTATCGCGACGTTGCCGTGGTTGAACACGGCGGCGACCGCGGCAAGCGTTACCGCAATCAATACGGCCAGCGGTGAGGCGCCAATGCCCGCAATGATGACCAGTTCGATTCCGAGTGCGAGCACCGATTCGATCGGGTGATGACGGATCGCGGTGCAGCAGTCCACGTCCAGGTCACAGTGGTGGATCTTGTGGTAGCGCCACAAGAGGCGAGTGTGAAACAAGCGATGCACTGCGTAGGTGCCCAGATCCAGCATCAACACCGCGAGAGCGCAGGAAAGCCAGGTCGGCAGCGAGAGGTAATTGAATAGACCCCAGCCACGCTCTTGTGACAGGATGGCAAACGAAAATGCTGCGACCGGCAGGCAAAGCCGAGTCAGCAGAAATCCAGCCCCCGTCAGCGCAATGTTGTTGAACCATCGCGCACCTGTCGCAGGTCCGAGATCGCGGCGCGGCTGAAATGATTCCCATAGCGCGATCGCAATGAAGCTGCCGAGCCAGAAATACGACTGCACCTGGGCTGGGTGCGCCAGCAGCC
>JAQGNH010000097.1 GCA_028291945.1 Betaproteobacteria bacterium | reverse complement strand
CTAAAATAACGAATTCATTCCGTTAGTTGCGCTAGGCCCATGTCCGCGGTGGGTTGCACCATCATTTTTGCAGCGGTCGAAGGGCATCGTGATTTATGAAAAGCAGTGAGATACGCACCCGGTTTCTTAAGTACTTCGAAGGCAACGGCCACACGATCGTGCCTTCGAGCCCGCTCGTGCCCGGCAACGACCCGACGCTGCTGTTCACGAACTCGGGCATGGTGCAGTTCAAGGACGTGTTCACGGGGCAAGAGAAGCGCTCCTATGTACGGGCGACCACGTCCCAGCGCTGTGTCCGTGCGGGGGGTAAGCACAACGATCTCGAGAACGTCGGTTATACCGCGCGTCACCACACGTTTTTCGAAATGCTCGGCAACTTCAGCTTCGGTGATTACTTCAAGCGCGACGCGATCAGGTTCGCCTGGGAATTGCTGACTGAAGTCTACAAGCTGCCGAAAGAGCGGCTCTGGACGACCGTCTATCACGAGGACAACGAGGCGTACGACATCTGGACCCAGGAGATCGGCGTCCCGGCGGAGCGCTGCATACGCATCGGCGACAAGCCGGGTGCAGGTCAGTACCAGAGTGACAACTTCTGGCAGATGGCGGATACGGGGCCGTGCGGGCCCTGCAGCGAGATTTTCTACGACCACGGCGCGGAAGTGCCTGGCGGGCCGCCCGGTTCACCCGATGCGGACGGCGATCGCTACATCGAGATCTGGAACCTCGTGTTCATGCAGTTCAACCGCGACGACAAGGGCGTGTTGCATCCGCTGCCCAAGCCCTCGGTAGACACCGGCATGGGTCTCGAGCGCATCGCCGCCGTACTGCAAGGCGTTCATTCGAACTACGAAATCGATCTTTTTCAGGACCTCATCAAGGCGGCGGCGCGTGAGACCGGAGCAAAAGACCTCGAGAATAATTCGCTCAAGGTCATTGCCGATCACATCCGCGCTACGTCCTTCCTGATCGTCGACGGCGTGATCCCGAGCAACGAGGGGCGCGGTTACGTGCTGCGCCGGATCATTCGGCGCGCCATACGCCACGGCTACAAGCTCGGTCAGACGAAACCGTTTTTTCACAAGCTCGTTTCCGATCTCGCGAAAGCGATGGGAGACGCATATCCGGAGCTCGTCAAAGCGCAGGAGCGTGTCGCGCAGGTTCTGAAGCAGGAAGAAGAGCGCTTTGCAGAGACGCTCGAGAACGGCATGAAAGTCCTCGAAGGGGCCTTGAACCGCGAAGACAAGATGCTCGATGGCGAAACGGTCTTTCAGCTCTACGACACCTTCGGTTTCCCCGTCGATCTCACGGCGGATATCGCGCGTGAGCGCGGCGTGAGGGTGGACTACGCGGGCTTCGAAGAAGCGATGCAGCGTCAGCGTGAACGCGCTCGCGCGGCATCCCGCTTCAGTGTGGCGCAGACCATGGACTACAGCGGTCACGCAACCGAATTCCACGGCTATGAACACATGAGCCTCGATGCCAAGGTCGTCGCGCTTTACAAAGGCGGCACGCAGGCTGAGGAGCTCGTCGCAGGCGAGGAGGGCATCGTCGTTCTGGATCGCACGCCGTTTTACGCCGAATCGGGCGGCCAGGTCGGCGACAGAGGCGAGCTCGTTGCGGCGAAGGGCACATTCACCGTCGAAGACACGCAGAAGATCCAGGCGGAAGTGTTCGGACACAAGGGCAAGCTCAAGACCGGGCGGTTGCGCATCGGCGATGCCGTGAGTGCGCAGGTCGACACCGTTTCGCGTGCGCGCGCAGCGTGGAATCACTCGGCGACGCACCTGATGCACTCGGCGCTGCGCAAGGTGCTCGGAACTCACGTGCAGCAGAAAGGGTCGCTCGTCGATGCCGTGCGCACGCGCTTCGACTTTTCACACAACGAGCCGATGACGCCTCAGCAGATTCGCGAGGTCGAAGCGCTCGTCAACGACGAGATTCGCCGCAACAGCGAAGTCTCCGCCCGCATCATGAAACACGACGAAGCAGTCAAGTCTGGTGCAATGGCGCTCTTCGGCGAAAAATACGGCGACGAAGTACGCGTGATTCGTATGGGCGAATTCTCGACCGAGCTGTGCGGCGGCACGCACGTGAAGCGCACCGGCGACATCGGTTTCTTCAAGATTGTTGCGGAGACCGGTATTGCCGCGGGTGTCCGCCGCATCGAAGCGATGACCGCGGAAGGTGCGCTTGCCTGGGTGCAGCAACAGGAAGCGAAGTTGTCCGAAGCAGCAGCTGCGCTCAAGACCTCGCCGCAGGACGTGAGCCAGAAGATCGCTCAGATCATGGATAACGTGCGCAGCCTCGAGAAGGAGCTCGCGCGGCTCAAGTCGAAGCTAGCCTCGTCCCAGGGTGACGAGCTCGCGGACCAGGCGGTCGACGTGAAAGGCATCAAAGTACTCGCGGCCTCGCTTGAAGGCGCAGACGCGAAGGGCTTACGCGAGGCCGTCGACAAGCTGAAGAATAAGCTCAAATCTGCTGCAGTCGTGCTCGCTGCTTCGAACGACGGTAAAGTCTCGCTGATCGCCGGTGTAACGCCGGATTTGACGGGCCGGGTCAAAGCCGGTGAGCTCGTGAATCACGTAGCGCAGCAGGTCGGCGGTAAAGGCGGCGGCCGTGCCGACATGGCGCAGGCCGGCGGCACGGATCCATCGAAGCTTCCGGAAGCGCTCGAATCCGTAAGGGCCTGGGTAGAGCAGCGGGTTTAAGCGGCCCGGCACGGCCGCCCGCGGGGCGGACCTATGCCGCCGCAGCGGAGACACGCGGGTGATCGCGACCTATAGCATGTTGGGCGCCTGGTCCCTGGCAGCGGATGGTGGGGCAAGGACTGGATTACGTTCGCATCGCGGTTCCGACGAAGGTAACGACAAGGGGACAACATGCTCTCGCCTGCCTTGCGCAGACTTACCTACATCACTGCCTTGCTTTACGCCGTACTGGGCGCTGTCCTGTTTGCCGCTCCGGTTCAGACATCGACTCAATTTGCGTGGAAAGTCTCGCCCTTCGTCACGATGACAATCGGCGCGTGGTGTCTGGGCAACGCATGGGCCGCCTGGGTTACAGCAACTCGCGGGCAGTGGTCGCTCGTTCGCACGGTGCTGCTTTACCTGTGGCTCTTCGGGCTGCTCGAGACTGGCGTACTGCTCATTTTTCGAGCCAAGGTTCAACTGGCGTATCCGTTTGCGTGGTTATATGTCGTGGCACTTGGCGTGAACGCACTTGCGGCCGTTTGGGGGATCTGTGAGTGGCTGCGCATTCGGCCCGTCGGCCGCGCGGGGGAGACGCCTACAGTCCCTATGCGCGTGTTCATTGCATGCTATGTTGTCTTCGTGGCATTTCTCGGGGTGTTTGGCCTCGCGCGCGGAATGGTCGGGCGGGGCACGAGTGGCGCCGTATTCCCGGAAGCCATGTCGGCTTTTTCCTTGAGCGCCTTTGCTGCGTTTTATCTCGCACTTGCGCTCAGTGCGCTGCCTCTGCTCTGGGCGCGCGACAGGGATACGCTCGCTCACCACGGCTACGCCTCGTACGCGCTCGTGTTCATCATCACGGTGGCGACCTTCGTGTATATAGATCGATTCGACTTTGCGGTGCGTCCTCTGGGGCTCGTCTACGTCGGTGCTTATGTGCTGGTCGCAATCGTGACCGCTTTCTTTTTGCTCAAGTATGGAACCGGCGCTCGGGAAGGGCGTCTCGCAGTCGCATCGACGTGAACCATCACCGCCCTTACGGCTGCCGCGAAGACGCGGCTCCGCGGAGCCGCCCGCTCGCTCCCGATCTTACGCGCGCCACGACCTTTGCTTATTCCTCTGCCGAAGAGTTGCGCGCGGTGGGTGCGGGAGAGCGCGCTGGCGAGTTCTATGCGCGGTATGGTCATCCTGCTGCCCGCGCGTTTGAACAGAAAGTCGCCGAGCTCGAGGGCGCGGATGGCGCGGTTTCGTTCTCGTCAGGCATGGCCGCGCTCCACGCCCTCTTCTGCGGTCTGTTGCGCTCCGGCGATACAATCGTCGTGAGCCGCTACGTCTACGGCGGCGTCGATTCAATGCTGTCGGAGGATCTTCCCAGATTCGGCATCGAGGTTCGGCGGTTCGATCCGTTCGACGAAGTGTCACTGGGACGTGCACTCGATGGTTCCGTGAAGCTCGTTCACGTCGAGACACCGACGAACCCGCTTTCCAGAGTAGTCGACGTGAAAAAAATCGTCGAGCTTGCTCGCCACGCCGGTGCGTGGGTCTCGGTCGATGCAACCTTTCTACCGCCCCCGTTCCAACGCCCGCTCGCGCACGGCGCCGACCTCGTCATGCACAGTGCGACCAAAATGCTCGGCGGCCATTCCGATACGCTGGGCGGAATCGTGTCCAGCCGGCACGAGCTTCTCGAGCAGCTCGAAGGTTTCCGCCGCCGGACGGGTGCGATCCTCGCGCCCGACACCGCGTGGCTACTCGTGCGCTCTCTCGCGACGCTCGAGCTTCGTGCCCGCAAAGCGTCTGACAACGCATCGAGGCTTGCTCACTTTCTGGAGGGCGTCCGGAAGAGCGGCGGCAAGGTGGCGCGAGTTCATTACGCAGGCCTTCCCGGGCATCCTGATCACGATGCTGCACGCCAGTACATGGAAACGTTCGGGTTCATGCTCGCTTTCGAAGTTCACGGCGGCTTGCCCGGCGCCATGCAGGTCTACGACAGGCTGATTGTCATTGCCCGTGCCGTATCGCTGGGGGGTGTGGAGAGCCTCGCCTCCATTCCACTCCACACGACTCACGCTATGATGTCGGCGGAACAGCGGCAGGAAGGGGGCATCGGTGATGGGTTGATCAGACTTTCGGTGGGCATCGAGCCGTATGAGATGCTGAAGGCCGATCTCTCCGCGGCTCTGGGTCTATGAGTCATACGCGCGAATTCAGATATGTGAGAGCCGCCTAATTGAAGATCCTCGTTTTCGGCGCCACGGGCCCCACTGGGAAACAGGTCGTTACTCAGGCATTCAGCCAGGGGCATACCGTCACGGCCTTCGTGCGCAAACCTGAGCTGTTGCCGATCGTCGATCCCCGTCTGCGCCTGATCGTGGGAGATACGACTCTCGACGCGTCCACCATCGCCGAAGCCATACGCGGCCAGGACTTCGTCGTGAGCGCGTTGGGGCGCAGCAAAACGCTCAAATCGGAAAATCTGATGGCGCGCAGCATGCGCCTGATCGTGCCCGCGATGGAGCAACACGGCGTGCGCCGTTTCATCATGATGTCTGCTTTCGGTGTCGGGGAGTCGCACACGGAGGCGCCGTTGATTCCGCGCATCATCTATCGCGTTCTTCTCAAGGATATCTTCGCGGACAAGAAAGCCGCAGAGGATCGGGTGCGCCTCAGTCGTCTCGACTGGACGATTGTCTATCCCGTGATGCTCACGGATGGGCCGCTCACGGGCAACTATCGCGTCGGACTGCACCTCGAGCTCAAGGGCATGCCGAAGATCTCGCGGGCCGATGTCGCGCACTTCATGCTGGCCGAGGCGAGCACACGGGCGTTCGTTCACAAGGTGCCGGT
>JAQGNH010000229.1 GCA_028291945.1 Betaproteobacteria bacterium | reverse complement strand
CACAGAAACACCGTGATGCTCATACTCGAGCACGCGGGTTCGCTGTTGCTCGAGAAGCGTCCCGCGCCAGGAATATGGGGTGGTCTGTGGTGCTTTCCAGAAGTGTCCGTGGGCGACGATATTGCCGCGGCGTGTGCACAACGTTTTGGAGCGCGCATCGGCGCGATGGAGCGGCTACCCGATGTGGAGCACGGCTTTACGCACTTCAGCCTCACCATCACACCTCAGCGACTCCAGGTGCGCGAGCTGCAGCCCCGGGCAGCGGAATCGGACTATCGGTGGCTGGCGCTCGAGAAGCTGGAAGCTGCGGCCATTCCCGCACCTGTGAAACGGATAGTCGCTCTACTATGAGTTGCATATGAGCAAAGATCCTCGATTGGACGCGACGTGGGACGAGGTCAGAGCCTGGCGCAAGGCGCAGCGCGCGCGGCTCGTGGAGCAGCGAGCCGGCTGTTCTCAGGAGGACCGCAAGACATGGAACGATCGAATTACGGCGCATCTGACGGGGGCGTTCGATATTCCCTGTGAGGCGGTGGTCGGCTTTTGTTGGCCGTACAAAGGTGAATTCGATGCACGCTTCGCCGTCCGGCACTGGCGCGAGCGAGGGGCGGTGGCGGCGCTGCCGGAAGTCGTGAACAACAAAGCCCCGCTACGCTTCAGCAAGTGGTGGCCCGGTGCACCGATGCGCGCCGGCGTATATGACATACCGGTGCCTGACGGTACCGAGGTCCTCGTGCCCGATGTCGCCGTCGTGCCAATGAACGCCTTCGACGAGCGCGGCTACCGTCTGGGCTATGGCGGCGGTTTCTTCGATCGGACACTGGCGGCGTGCGAGCGCCGGCTGATTGCAATCGGCGTCAGCTACGAGGTTTTGCGTGTGCAAACCATTTATCCGCAGCCGCACGATATTCCGATGGACTTCGTGGTCACAGAAGCCGGCGTCTACGCGGCGGGCAGTAGCAGGCTCGAGCAAACCAATCACGAAGAGAGCCGATTGCGATTCTCGCGTTTGCTCTCCGCGAGGCGCTTACCGCGAGCGGCCTACCCGGACAACGGCTACAGCTCTCCGGCATGTTACGCAGCTGAGTTTCCCGGGTACTGGGGCGAGGATATCGAGAAAAAACCGGACAGCTGAGCAGTCAACGCAGACGCAGGCCATTTATCGTTCGTGCCGGCCAGGCGCGATTCGCCGCTGGGGACTCGTCATTGGTCTTGGACGATGAGTCCTTCCTTCATCAGGATGTCGCGCAATCGTTGCAGGCGCTCGCCCACATTCTCGACCTCCAGCAACTCCTGCCGCACTCGCAGGTCGAGGGGTAGTGTCTCGGCCAGCCGATAGCCGACCCAGGACGCATCGTCCAACGCAAGGGGACTCGGGAATTTCGATTCGCCGATCCGCTCGATGATCAGCTTCAGAACCTGCTGACACGCGCGGTCGAAGTGCTGCAGAGGCGCATCCGCCGGCAGACGCTCCACCGAGGCGGACATGAGCCCGTTGGGCGCCACACGGCTCTCGTGCAAACGGAAGCGCTCGCTGCCGCGCGCGATCAAATGGAATACGCCGAGCTGAGGCATGTCCCAATGCTCGATCTTCGCAAGACATCCGATCGTTTCCGGCACGGCGGGCGCACCCACTTCCTTACCCTCACGGATCAGGCACACGCCGAACGGGCGTTCGTCGCGTATGCAGATTTTCGTCATTTCGATGTAACGCTGCTCGAAGATCTTCAGCGGCAACATGCCGCCGGGGTAAAGCACCGTGCCAAGCGGAAAAATGAAATGCTCTTCGGTCATGTTGAACTCGGTTTGCTCGCGCTTTTCATCAATACTCCGTCATCACGTCAGATGCTCAGCTCGCGGTGCCTGACGAGCACGCGCGCATGGCGTTCCCGGAAGTAACTTGCCAGGGCTTCCGACAGATAGACTGAACGGTGACGCCCGCCGGTGCAACCCAGTGCGACTGTCAGATAGCTGCGGCTGTCCCGATCGAAGCACGGCAGCCACTCGCCGACGAAGCGGCGTATGTCTTCGAGCATTTTCTGTACACCGGCATCCGATTCGCAGAACTCGATGACCGGTGCATCGCGACCCGTGAATGGCCGTAGTTTCGGGTCGTAATGGGGGTTCGGCAGGCAGCGCACGTCGAACACCATGTCGGTGTCGAGCGGTATTCCGTGCTTGTAGGCAAACGACTGAAAAAGCAGCGTGAGGCCCGCTGCCGGCACCTGTACGAAATCTCGAACCCACCCGCGCAGTACGTTGGGACTGAGCTCACTCGTGTCGATATGGTGCGACAGACTCGCGATCTCTTCGAGCAGCTCGCGCTCTCGCGCGATGGATTCGGGTAGCGTGCGTCGCCCATCGCCGAGCGGATGCCGGCGTCGCGTCTCGGAAAACCGCTGTATCAGGGTGTCGTCCTTCGCGTCGAGGAAGAGGATTTTGATGTCGGTCCCGCCCCCTCGCAGCGAAGCAAGATGCTGTGGCAGCGCGTCGAGCGCTGCACCGCTTCGAACATCCATGCTCAAAGCCACGCGCGAGTATCCGGCATGTGCCAGGAACGCCACGAGCTCCGGCAGGAGCTTTACGGGGAGGTTATCGACGCAGTAATAGCCGGCATCTTCCAGCGCGTTGAGCGCCACGCTTTTGCCTGAGCCGGAGAGTCCCGTGATTAGAACGAGTTGCATAGGCTCGCACTGCGTGACTCGTGATTCGTGATTGGTTTTACGTCGCTGGCAATTGTCAGCCTGTTTATCGAGTCGCGGATCACGGCTCACGCCCCTGAAGTTGCTCAGCCTGCCGGTTGACGAACTCCGACGTGCTGTCGATACCGCGCAGCTGCAGAACGTGGTTGCGCACGGCAGCTTCCGTCAAAACTGCGAGATTGCGGCCGGCTGCGACGGGTATGGTCACCTTGCAAACGCTCACGCCCATGACGTCTTCTGCACCGGGGCGCAGCGGCAGACGTTCGACGGGCGCATGATCCGGTCGCGGCTGTTCCAGGTGAACGATCAGCTTCAGGTTCTTTCGCGGTCTCAAGGCCGCTTCGCCGAACACGGTGCGGATGTTGAGTACGCCGAGTCCGCGCACTTCGAGAAAATCCCGCAGCAACTCGGGGCACCGCCCCTCGATCGTTTCAGGGCCGATGCGATAGAACTCGATCACGTCGTCAGCGATCAGGCCACTGCCACGGCTGATGAGCTCCAGGGCGAGCTCACTTTTGCCCACCCCCGACGCGCCCGTGATCAGGACGCCCATTCCGAGAACATCGAGAAACACGCCGTGAGCGGTGATCGATTCGGCGAGCGCGCGCGCGAGATAAGGACGCAGCATCCACATGAGCTCGACGCTCGGTACGGGCGTTGAAAAAAGAGGCGTGGATGTCGCTTCGGCGACTTCGGCGAGCGCCGGCGGGATCTCGTCGATTCCGGCGACTACGAAGCATGCGAGATCCCGCCCCGCGATCTCGCTCAGCGTGCTGCGACACTGGGTTGGGGCAAGCCCCTTCAAGTACTGGACTTCGGTCGATCCGAGCACCTGTATCCAGTTGGGGTGAATGAAGTTCAGATGGCCAATCAGGCCTTTCGATGAGCCCTTGATGACTTCACTGTTCAGATCCTTGGCGCCCCCGCGTCCTGCTCTCCACGTGAGCTTCAGCTTCTCGCGGTTATCCTCAAATAACCGAGCTATGCTGAGTTGTGGCATGGGGTAGCCATTGTGTGATGAGGCGGTGCAGTTCGGCGGCGGTGGGTGCCGCCAGCAGTTGTACCCGAAACGGTTTTTCGCTGAACATCTGCGCGAGCTCCGACAGGATCTGCAGATGCATATCAGTCGCGCGGTCCGGCACGAGCAGGACGAAGATGATGCTCACGTTCTGTGCGTCCGGCGCGTCGAAGGGAATCGGCGTTCTCGTTCGCACCACGGCGCCGACGGCTTCTTTGAGCCCCTTGATCCGGCCATGCGGTATGGCGATCCCTTGCCCGAGCCCGGTCGATCCGAGCTTCTCGCGCGCGAACAGGCTATCGAAAACGTCGCTGCGGCCGATGCTGTTATTGTTTTCGAAAAGCAGTCCCACCTGCTCGAATACCCGTTTCTTGCTCGACACATCGAGGTCGATGATGACGTTGGGTTCGGCCAAAAGCTTTGCTATTAGATTCATCGAGAGACTCTGAAAACCCTTGCGGGACGGCGTTTCGCTTGCTCGCGTAGTTATTCTGCTGACTGATGCTTGATCGCGCCGGTATGCCGCTGCGCGAGGTTTTTCTCTTTGTGCTTGATGATGTTGCGGTCGAGCTTGTCGACGAGGCCATCGATTGCCGCGTACATGTCGCTCGCCGAGCTTTCACAGAATATGTCTTTCCCACGCACGTGCACCGTCGCCTCGACTTTCTGCTGGAGTTTCTCAACCGACATGATCACGTTCACGTCGATGACGTGATCGAAATGATGCGTGATGCGCTGCAGCTTGGTGGCCACGTACTCGCGAATTGCTGGGGTGATCGGAAGCTGGTGACCGGTGAGGTGTAGGTTCATGCAACGCTCCTCGTTATTAAAGGGTTTTGCGCAGGTTCACGGGCAGGATCTGCAGCGACTCGCGGTACTTCGCTACGGTTCGACGCGCCACTACGATGCCTTGCTGGCCCAGAATCTCTGAAATCTGGCTGTCGCTCAAGGGCTTGCGCGAATTCTCTGCACTTACGAGCTGTTTGATCAGCGCGCGAATCGCGGTACTCGAGGCCGAGCCGCCGCTCTCGGTCGTGACGTGGCTGCCAAAGAAATACTTGAGCTCGAATATGCCGCGGGGCGTATGCATGAACTTTTGGGTTGTCACGCGAGACACTGTCGACTCGTGCAGGTCGAGCGCTTCCGCAATTTCGCGCAGGACGAGCGGGCGCATGGCTACTTCACCGTGCTCGTAAAAATGGCGCTGCCGGTCGACGATCGCCTGGGCGACTCGCAATATCGTGTCGAAACGTTGCTGGACATTCTTGATGAGCCATTTCGCTTCCTGCAACTGAGTGGCAAGCTGCTGAGATCCCGAGCTTCGCGCACGCGAGAGAATGTCCGCGTAGAGCCGGTTGATGCGCAGCTTGGGCATCGCCTCCGGATTCAGCGACGCAACCCACACACCCTTAACTTTGCGAACGACCACATCAGGCACGACATAGCGCGTGTCCTCGGACGAATACTCACGCCCCGGCCGTGGATTGAGGCTCGTGATGAGCTTCTGTACCTCGCGCAGACAAGCGTCGTCACAGCGAAGGATTTTTTTCAGGCGCGTAAAGTCGCGCGAGGCCAGCGCTTCGAGGTGATTGCGCACGACGTCGAGCGCCTCAGTCCGGAAAAGCGTCGACTCGGGAAGAGCCGTGAGCTGCAAAGCCAGGCAGTCACCCAGATTGCGCGCACCGACGCCAGTGGGCTCGAAGTGCTGCAGGTGTTTGAGCGCGATCTGCAGCTCCTCGGGTTCCACGCCGATTTCTTCGGGGAGCATAGCGTGGATCTCTGCCAGGTCCTGCGAAAGATAACCGTCCTCGTCGAGCGACTCGATCAGCAGTGTGACGAGCGTGCGGTCGCGCTCGGACAGCTTCTTGAGCGAAAGCTGCATGATGAGGTGATTGCGCAGCGTCGGGTTTTCGGCGGCAACCTGAGGGTAATCATCGTCGTCGCCGTCTTCGCGTCCGCCGCTGCCGTAAGGCGCATCCTGTGCGCTCGTGAAGGCATCACCTTCAGGCTGCACCGGGTTGTCGTCGTTGCCGGCAGTATTCGCTTCCGCTGCGCGTTCGCCCGGCCCTGACTCGCCGTTCAGGCCCGGCGGAATGCCAAGCTGCTCGCCGGCGCCTTCATCCCGCTCCAGCAGGGGATTGTCCTGCAGAAACCGCTCCAATTCCTGGTTGAGCTCCAGCGTCGAAAGCTGAAGCAGCCGAATGGACTGCTGCAGCTGCGGGGTAAGGGTTAGGTGCTGAGATAGGCGGAGTTGGAGGGAGTGCTTCATGCGTTCTGAGCCATGCGCGCCGGCGCTGCTTTCCGCGGGGGCCGCGTGCTGGGCCTCTCACACGGGAGCTCACAGACGGAAGTGCTCTCCCAGATAGACCTTTCTTACACTGTCATTATAGACGATCTCCTCGGGCTTGCCGTAGGCGAGCACCGAACCGTCGTTAATAATGTACGCCCTGTCGCAGATTCCCAGCGTTTCTCTCACATTGTGATCGGTAATGATCACCCCGATGCCGCGCGCCTTCAGGAACTTGATTATCTTCTGTATTTCCAGGACGGCAATGGGGTCGACCCCTGCAAATGGCTCGTCCAGAAGTATGAATCGCGGCTCCGTTGCCAGCGCGCGGGCGATTTCCACTCGCCGCCGCTCACCGCCGGAAAGGGCGATGGCCGGATTGTCGCGCAGGTGGCTGATGTGCAGCTCCCGTAGCAGGTCGTCCAGCTTGAGCTCGAGGGCGCCCGAGTCGCGTTCGTGCAGCTCCAGGACTGCCCTGATGTTGTCACCGACCGAAAGCCGCCTGAAGATCGAAGCTTCCTGCGGCAGGTAGCTCAAACCGCGCAGTGCCCGTGCGTGTATGGGCATGTGCGTGAGTCGTTCCCCGTCGAGTTCGAGCTCTCCGCCGTCCATCGCGACGAGCCCCACCATCATGTAAAAGCAAGTGGTTTTTCCTGCACCGTTCGGCCCGAGCAGCCCGATGACTTCCCCGCTGCGAACATCGAGCGACACATCTTTAACGACTACGCGCGACCGGTAACGCTTTTTGAGATTTTGCGCGCGAAGCACGCTGACATGCGCCACGGCGCTCGATGCCGGCTCGTCCGTTATCCCGAGCGGGCCAATTTCTCGTGCGGCAATGTTACCTCGCGGCACCAGCTTCTCCGCGTTGAACGTCTGATCCACCGTCCGGTTTCAGCGGTACGGCTGGCGGTGCAGCGGCCTTGTCCTTCGAAGTAGGCTGCATGATGGCGCGCACGCGGCCGTCGCCGGGCCGCCCCGTGGCCGACTTCGTCGGACCGCCAGTCACCTGGAAAAATTCAGTGCCGACATCATAAGAAATGTAGCTGCCGCGCACCTCATCCTGGCCGCGCTTCAACATCGCGCGATCGAACATCTGCACTTTGTCCGCACGGCTGTCATATTCGATGCGCTCGGCCCAACCCTCTATGAAGTCGTCATAGCCTTCGCGCTTCTGCCGAAAGTACGCGAGATTGCCCCAGGTCGTGCCTTGCTTGAACCCCGTCTTGTCCTGGCGGACTTCCATGCGATCTCCGCGCAGGATCATCGTGCCCTGCGTCAGAACGACGGCGCCGGTGAACGTGGCAATCTGCTTTGCGTCGTCGACGGTTACACGGTCCGCTTCGAGGTTTATCGGCTTGTCGCGATCGGATTTGTCGGCATGCGCTGGAACGGCGGCCATAAGCGACAAGGCGATGACGACGACGGCGCTACGCAACGCGATCCCTATCCGATCAAGGCGCATTTCGTGGCGCCGCGGTGGCGCGGTCATAAGTGCTCTTGACTCGACCTTGCAGGTTGAGTACGCGCGTGTCACTGTTCAATTCTAAGCCAGAAGCCGTAACGACAGTGCCGTCGGTAGTGATCCTTACGGCTTGGTCGGTCTTCGCCACGTTGTCGTCGGGAATGACGTGCAGATAGTTTGTTTCGAGCACGAGCTCGCTCTGCTGTGCGTCGGCCGAGCGGACGACGCGCACCTGGTCTTCGAAGTACACGTCCTCACCGTTGCCGGATACCCGCGCACGGCGGGAGGTGACTGTCACGGGGGGGTGACCTTCTGAGTACGCAACCAGCTTCGGCTCGCGCAGCAAGGTAATGTCGTCGTCAGGGAAATGGGTCATTTTCAGCGCACGCAGGGTATGTTTCACGCGTCCCTGCGGATCCATGCGCAAGGCGTTCAATCCGTCGACGATGTAATCAGGATCGTGTTTGACGGCATCCGATTGCGGTCCGACGGCAGGCTGGACTAGGCGGTCGAGCCAGAAAGTCAGTGCGCTGAGAACCGCAAGCAGCACAAGGGGAAACCAGCCACCGAAGCGGTCGCTCATCGCAGATGCGTCGTTTTAAAAATCAGGTGAGAAAGACCGAGAGCCGCGATTCGAACGTACCCTGCGCCTGCATTATGAGCTCGCATGCTTCGCGCGCAGCGCCACGGCCGCCGCTTGCGCGCGTCACATAATGCACGCGCTGACGCACAACGGCCGGCGCCTCGGGCACCGACAAAGCGAGTCCGCAACGCATAAGCACGGGTAAGTCGACCCAGTCGTCTCCCATGTAAGCGCAAGCCGACGGCTCGACTGCGAGCTGTGCCGTGAGCGCGTGGAACGCGCCGAGCTTGTTCTCGACACCCTGAAAGACAAGTTCGATGCCGAGATTCTCCGCTCGCCGCGCCACGCAACGGGACTGCCGACTGGTGATGATCGCGAGCGCGACACCACTCGCCTGCAGCATTTTCATTCCATGGCCGTCGCGCACGTCAAATACTTTGGTTTCTTCACCGCTGTCACTGTAGTACAGACCACCGTCGGTCAGGATGCCATCAACGTCAAAGATTGCGAGTCTGATCGGTCTCGCTTTCAAGTACACATCGTCCATGGGATCAGGGACGATGCAGAGGATCAGGTGCAGACTGCAAGGCGCAGACTGGCAATGCCGTAACGGGGCGAGTCAAATGACCTTCGCTCTGAATAGATCGTGCATGTTAAGCGCTCCCAACAGCCGCTTTTTGTCGTCGACCACGAGCAGCTGGTTCACCTTGTAGCGCTCCATGATTTCGACCGCTTCCGCGGCGAGGCGTTCAGGCCCGATGGTCCGTGGCCCGGGGCGCATGACTTCCTTGACACCGGTCGTGCGCAAGTCGCCTCCTTTTTCGAGTGTACGCCTCAGGTCGCCGTCGGTGAATATGCCGATCACCCGCTCGTTCTGGTCGAGTATCGCAGTCATGCCCATACGTCCCCGCGACATCTCCAGCATTGCGTCCATCACCGTTGCACAATCGTTGATGTGCGGCGCGTTTTCTCCTGTTCGCATCACGTCGCGCACATGAGTAAGGAGCTTCCGACCCAAGGCGCCGCCGGGGTGCGAGCGGGCGAACTCGTCGCGCGTAAAGCCTTTAGCGTGCATGAGCGCAACGGCAAGCGCATCGCCGAGCGCCAGTGCCGCCGTAGTACTGGCCGTGGGGGCCAGGTTGAGTGGGCAGGCTTCCTTTTCGGCGCCAGCGTACAGGTGTACGTCCGCTTCTCGTGCCAGACTGGACAGCGGATTTCCGGTCATGGCGATCAGCTTGGCACCCTGGCGTTTCAGCAACGGCACGATGGCGAGCAGTTCGCCGCTCTCGCCTGAATTCGAAAGACCAATAAACACATCGTCGCGCATGACCATTCCAAGATCGCCGTGACTCGCTTCAGCGGGATGGACAAAAAAAGCGGGTGTGCCGGTGCTTGCCAGGGTGGATGCAATCTTGCGTGCGATATGACCTGACTTGCCCATGCCACTGACGACGACTCGACCGTGGCGGTCCATCACGATGCGCACCGCCTTGGCGAAGCCCTCGTCGATGCGCGCCACGAGGTCAGTGATCGCCTTCGCCTCGATTTCAAGCACTTCGCGCGCTATTGCGATCGAGTCGGCTACAACCGGTTTGCGCACAGCCTGGATCATTATTCAATTATAGCAGAAAGACTGTTTTTTCCGCCGCAGGCCGCTGCTGCAACTCCTTGTCAAGAAATGCATATTTATGAAATCTTCTAGAATGAAAAGAGCCACCGAAGTGGCTCTCGCAGACGGTCGCTACTCAGGCTAGAAAAGCGTGGCGCCAGCACAGGCATTCGTCGGCGCCGCGGCCGCCCAGACGCCAAAGGTAGTTCCAGCGACAGTTGACCAGCAACTGCCGGCCGTACCAGATCCGCGAAAAGAGCCTGTCGACGCATTAGCGTCGTCAACTTTACGGTCAACCTCTGCAAGGATGTCGGAAGGAACATTGGTGCCCGTTTGGAGATTGTGGCGGCTCGTGCTGGTAATGCCAGACGGACTCTGATATGTCGCGTCGAAAATTAGATTGAGAACTTGGCCGTAGGGATTGGTGGGCGATGTGGTGCTACTTGCCGTAGCGGCACACGTGTAGGTGCCATTGATGAAGCCCGACCTCGATAGATGCTCCCAAACGAGAATATTTTCGTTATTGGTCGTCGTGATGCTGCCGTCCCCATTGCCATTACCACCGCCGCACGCTGCTGTCGACATGTTCGCAATATTCGCGACCGCGCCGGGGTAATCGCCGGGAAGCGCGCGGTAGCGGTCAAGAAATCCAAAATACGCGGCTTTGACCCCGTCCTGTTGTTGGATGAAATTCCGCACGCGGGCGCCTGTAATCAGTTCTTGGCCTTTGAGGACGCCGCCCAACAATAGCCCGATAATCACCAGCACGATCGCAATCTCGATCAGCGTAAAACCCGATTCTCGCTTGCCCATGTTCAGTTCCCCCCAAGTGACACTCGCTGGCCATCTGCATGAACTGTGCCAAGCGCTGGAGGCTATAATACCCGTAGAGATTCAACAGAACAACGCATTGGCTAACGATTCTCAGACGGTTTCGACGATTTTTCGGCGCCTTTGAGCGCCTCGAGCCTCTCTGTCAGGAAGTGAAGCTCGGCACTGTCCGTTACTTCGCCAGTCGCCAACAAACCGCCCAACAGTACTGCAGCGGCTTCAACTTCTCCCATATCTTCCAGGATGAAAATCCGCATTTGCCGCGCCCACCCGAGCGCCCCCTTTGCGTGGCGGGCGATGTCTTCCGCATACTCGAGAGCGAGGGGCATGTCTTTCAGCCGGTGCTTGGCGATGATCGCAGCGTGCGCGAGCCAGCGCCAGCGCCTTTCGGGGTCGCGGAGAAATTCGCGGTGCACGAAATCCAGCATTCGACGCTGCCTTTGCTCATCCGGAACCTGCGCATAGACCTGCGCAGCCAGCATGATGGGGTATTGGGTGAACGGATCCAGATCGATCACGGTACTCAACCACTGCTCGACAGCGCCGTAGTCCAAGGCCCTAAAAGGCATGCTGACGCCCGGCTGGTTGTCAAATGCCTGCAGGTAGAGCACCAGCATCTGCGCGAGGCCAATCGGTTCCCCATCACAAACCACGCGAAGCCATGAAACGTCCGCCGGCTTGCCCAAAGCGGCTGCGCGCGCAATCGGTTGCGGTTCCGAAGCCTGCCAGCTGATCTGCGCAACGAGTGCCAAAGCCAGTATTGCCGTTGCGTATCGCGGGACGGCTGACACCGGACGTGCATCGGGTTGGGCAAAAAATCGGCGTATCAGAAGTTTCTCCGATGCATGTCGAAGACGGCAGCACTTGCAAAGATAGCTACGAATAGCACGCTGTGCGCAGCAATCGAGAACAGCGCTGGGCCGGAGGCCGGATTGTCGACAAGCCACGCCGTGCGGGTCCACGCGTCAAGCGCAGGGATTACCAATGCGAGCGCTTCCACAAGCCGCGTCATAATCTGGTGTGACACGGCTGCTGCGTCCGCAATCGGATTGGCGCTTATCAGGCGTATTGCTGTCAAAGCGCGCGCGAGGAGATAGAACGCGAGTACGAAACTGACCGCCGGCATCAACTGGTTGAAAGTGATGGCGCAAAAGAGGCTCAACGCGACGATGACACCGAGCTCGAACGCGAGGGATATAGCCCACTGTGCTACCGGTTGCCAGCCTGCGAAAGGAATGAGCGGAAGACTCGCAGTGGCTGCTATCGCCGCGCCGATGACCAGAAAGCCGGCGAGTTTACCGAGGATATAATTAGAGCGCGGTAGATCCAATGCGAGCACGACTTCAAGACCCTTGTCCTGGAATTCTCGAGCGATGCTGGCGATCGCGTACAGCGCCACGATGAACACGCAGGCATATCGGACAGTCGCTGCATAGAATGTCGTTTGAAATCTCGAGCTTTCGGTGACAGCGATCTCGCGAACAAGAAAACTGCCAGCAATCAGAACGCCGATGACGGCGACCGTGAGCAAGAGAAGGCGCGTGCGCACCGCTTCGAGAATCGTGTAGCGCGCTATAGCGACAATCCTGTTCTTCATGGAACGCTTTGCGCTCTTTTGATGCGACAGTATAACGAAAGCGCTGATGCCGTTATTTCGATCGTTCAGGAGGAGCATGCGGAAATCGCTCTTGAGCGCACCTGAACGCGCCGCTATGGCGCATCCTGAGCGATCGCTCGCCTTCATGTTGCTCCTTTGCATGCTTCGATCGCGTGGGACATCGAGGATTGGTGGCCTCGAGCATTTCTTCTCGCGCATCTCGGGCTCTTTCTTATCTGGCAGCCGGTCTGGCGCGGTGAGCGCGAGATAGAGCCGGGACAGGCATTTTCGGTCGTTGCTGTTGCCTGCCTGCTGGTAGGTTGGCTCAGTTGGTGGCTCATGGCAGTATGGCTTGCCGTGCTCGTCGGCCTGATCGGAGGCAGCGTGCCGCGCTTGGCCGAGCGCGGCCAAAGGATGATTTCCATCCTGGCAGCGCTATACCTTCTTTCAATGCTGCTGATCTGGGTCGTACCTCAGTTGTTTACGGACCAGGTGATCGAGCCCGCTCTTGCCACGCTCGTACGCTACGCGCTGCCGCTGATTCCGCTTGCCATTCTTGTCATACGAGCACCGCCGCGTCTGCCCCAGAACCCGGTTGGAGTAGATCTGTTTTACAGTCTTCTGTTCTTCCTTCTTGTCGTGGCCCTAGTCCTTGGCAGCTTCGTTGTTCGTGAGGTGAGTCAGGGCAACTATGTGATTGCGCTGGCCCAGACTCTTTTTGGTATCGCCGTACTGCTGATCGGCCTGTCGTGGCTCTGGTATCCTCACAGCGGATTCGCCGGGCTCGGTTATCTGCTCTCGAGCTACCTCATGAGCCTCGGCCTGCCCTTCGAGCGGTGGGTGCAGCGCCTCGCGGAGCTCGCCCAGGAAGAGAGCCAACCTCAGCGCTTTCTTGCCCAAGCTATGCAACACATGCTGCACATGCCGTGGGTTAAAGGTGTGGAGTGGCAAACTCGAGCAGCGCAGGGCGAAGTCGGTGCACGCACAACGTGCTCGACGGCTCTGGAGTCTGGTGATCTCAAGCTCATCATCCATACGCGCTGGACGGTCTCGCCCGCAATACTGCTGCACCTGAAACTGCTGGCACAGATGGTGGGTCACTTCTACGAATCGAAGCAGCGCGAGCAGGTGCAGCGCCAAAACGCATACACCCAAGCCATCTACGAGACTGGCGCGCGCCTCACTCACGAGGTCAAGAATCTGCTGCAGTCTCTGAAATCGTTATGTTCGGCAGTCGCTAGCAGTACGCCCGAACAAGGGCCCGCGCTCCAGGCGCTGATGCAGCGTCAACTTCCGCAAATCACTCAGCGTTTGAACAGTACGCTCGAAAAGCTCCGCAGTCCGGGAGACGGTCCTGCCAGCGCGATCGACGCTGCAGCGTGGTGGAACAATCTGATGCAGCGTTATAGCAATCGCAACGTCCACTTCAAGCTTGATGGGTTTATGTGCGACACCAAGCTACCCGCGGAGCTCTTCGATAGCGTTGCAGACAATCTCATCGAGAACGCATTGAAGAAGTCTACGGAGTCTGTAGGTTTGAGCGTGCGAGTCATTTTTTCGGCCGTCGGTCGTGGCACGTTGACAGTGAGCGACAATGGACGCGCGGTCAGCAGGAGCGCGGCGCAAGACTTGTTTTCGGCGCCGGTCCACTCACAGACCGGATTCGGTGTCGGTTTGTACCAGTCGAGCCGGCTTGCTGCGGACTTCGGTTACACGCTTTCGCTCGCGACAAACGAGATCGGCAATGTCTCCTTTGTGCTGGCGAGCCAGCACAGCGCGCGGGACGGGTTACGCACTACGCGGGTCGCGTGACGCGCCGGTTGTTTTGGCTGGCGCGATCGGATCACGGCAGCTGGCCGGCCGCTATCATGCGGGTGACAAGGACAGGCATCGGTATCCACCACACGATGTCGTCGAACTCGGTGCCGGATACACTGTTGCGGACGCGGCTTATAAAAATTCGGTCTGCACTGCCGCCCTTCGGGTTGGGATTCTGTGCTTCGTCCGCGCTCGCTCCACCTTCGGCCGCATTGCTGCCCACGGACCACACCACGATAGGCGTTGTCGAAACGAGCGTAAGCGCCGTGCCGCAGCTTGTTCCCGCCACAACACCGGCGGCAGTGCCGCAGACGTGAAACAGCGACAGCGCAGGATCACTTAACGCCGCGATGGTGGCTGTCCGCATGCCGTTGGCGCGCGTGAACGCATTACTGTTAGTCGGTGAACCCACCGCTTGATTCGTTATGGCGTAACGGATCCGGTTTTCGGATCGTCCCCAAGCGTCGACCGCATAGCCGCGTGTGTCGGAATTCTCGAAGCCGAGTGTGGCAGCGGGCAAGAAACCGTAATTGGTAGGGCAAACGCCTGTCGCATGATCTGTTCCCGCAGGCTCTCTGCCGCTGCTCGCGTTGTCTGCTGGACACGGAAAGTACCCATGAGCTGCGGCGTAGCCCAGAAGTGCAGATCGTGCTTTGTCGAGCAACTGCTCGGTTTGCTCGATTTTGCGGTTCTCAACTTGCGTCTGGAGGGGGGTAGCAATTGTCCCCACAAGCAGAGCGGATATGAATATCGCAACCGAACAATCGGTCAGGATCGATCCGCGCCGAGTGCAAGTGTGGATCGTTGCGCGTGTCATGGCTCTCGTATCGGCAGTTCGTCAAGGCGGTGATGTCGCACTGTAAGCTGCAGGCGTGAACTGCCCTGCAACCACGAGTCGGCTCAACAGCGCCGGCGCTGCAACCCACGTAAGCATGTCGTCGAATTCGTTCCCGGGGACGGTCGAGCGCACACGGCTCACGAAGATGCGGTCGACGCTTCCTCCGTTCGAATTTGGATTTTCCGCTTCGTGCATACTCGCGCCCCCAGTCGCCGCATTCGCCCCTGTCGACCACACGACGACCACCGCATTCCACGCGAGCGTCACCGCGGTTCCACAATCGGTGCCAGGGTTCACGCCGACGCCGCTTTCACATACGTGCAACAGGGGTGTTGCTGCAATCGCCATCATTGGGACGCTTCGGAAGCCGTTCATGCGCGTGAACGGACTGACCACGCCAGCAACGGCGTGATTGGACACCGCGTAGCGAATCCGATTTGCCGATAGTCCCCATGCGTCGATCGCATAGCCTTGTGCATCTGCCGGGCCAAGACCGAGTAGAGCGGCTGGCAGAAAACCGTGCCATACCGGACAGCTTCCAGTGTTGTGGTTAGTGCCGAACGCTTCCTGCCCATTACTGGCTGCGTCGGCCGGACACGGGAAATAGCCATGCGCCGCCGCATACCCGAGAAGTGCTTCGTGCGCCTGATCCAGCAGACGTTTGGTCTCACTCACCCTTCGTTCTTCGACCTGCGTCTGCAGGGGACTCATCACACTCCCGAGCAGCAGTGCGACGACGAACAGCGACACGACGAGTTCCAGGATCGTGAATCCAGCCGTGCGCGTAACTCCGGTAGTCGGTATTCGCATCAGAGAACGCATGCCTGGAGTGAGGACAGCGCTGACTGACATCCCGGCAAGTTCAGGGCGTTGCTGCAGGGTGGCTTGATCATCACGCCTGCTGCCGCGGAACACGTGCACGTGTTCAAAGCGGATGCCGCCGCCTGGCACACGGACCGAACCAGACCGCCCGGTGCACCGCACGGTAGGTTGCCGATGAGTACTTGTGCGTTGCGCGCACAGCCTGCTGTCATGCCGACGATCGCGTAGAGCCGATCGCGATCAGCAGTGGGTGAACCAGGCGTTACGAACAGATCGTCGTTGTTTTGGTTCTCGGCATCGTCCAGGTAATCACTCCAGCTGGCGCTCGGCCTGCTCGTCCCGGCGTACCCCGGTGTGATAAGCACCACCTCATGACCTGACACGCCATCGACCGCGAGGCTTGAATCGATACATGTTTTGCAACTTGTGCCTGCAGCGTCTAGCGCCATTTTGGCGACGGCATAGTAGATCACCCGGCCCCACCCATTCGCGCTGAAGTATGCAGGCAAGGTTCCGATTGGCCAGTTACTGGGCAACGCAGTCTTATGAGGTATGCGGCCACGGCTTATTCCGCTGTCGCTCACGCCGTCGGTTCCGCTGTCAGCCCACGGATAGCACTTGCAAGGGCTGGCGCGCGATATGCGAGCAGCGCATTGCGCACTTCCAGTGCGACACGTTGTTCTAAGAGCGGCATCACGTCAGCCGCTACCATCGTGGCAATCTTGTCGTTGAAAAGCTCACCTACAGGTGCAGCGATATATGGCCCCGTCATTGTTGCGTTGCTGACAGCAGCCGCGGTATCGAGATAGTTCGCCGCGCAACGATTTCTCGGGATCGTCGTGCCCGTCGAATTGCAGAAAGCCACAACGTTGTCCCGCACCTGACCCGGCACGCTCACCCCAAGTGCAAATACCAGTGCTATGGCCTGCGTTGTCGCAGTGGTCGCAGTGTTACTGTGATGGACGGTGAGCGTCCCTTTGGTATCGCTGTTTAGCGGCGGTGCCGAAGGATGATCGCGGAAGTTGCTCGAAAGCGCGTACCACAGCCGTTCGCCGCCTTCATCTCGAAGGTCGCCGATGCCAAGCGTGCGCCAGGGTAGGCGTCCGATATAACTGGGACAACTGCTACCAACGAACAAGTCCGCGCTGCCATCGTCATTGGTATCTGGGCACGGTAGGCTGCCCGGCCTGTTCGCGTCGGCGACAGCGCGTCCGATCAGGGCCTGCCGCGCTTGTTCGAGTACGTTGCGTGTACGGTTTTCGGCCTTGATCACCCGGCCTACCTCCGTCGTCGATCCATAGACAAGCAGCACTGCGCCAAACGATAGAAGCAGCAGTAGAACGAGCAGTGTTTGACCACGCGCCGGGGAGAACCGGCAGCGTGCATTTGCCAACTGACGAGGCATCTGCAAGCGAAAGCGGCGTTGTGTGCTCATCTTCGATTTTCGCTTTCCGTGGGGTCGGCAAGCGGAGCGGGGCGCTTATGCGCGCTCTTATGAAGTACATCTTACCAGCCTGTTCTTTGGCTTCAAGCGCAAGTGAAACCTCGAATCGCAGGCGGTAATCGGCGGGAGCAAGCTTCGCAGCTCGCGTGGCTCTTCCCCTGCCCCGGAGCAGAGCAAGGCAAGCTGCAGGAGCAGCTATTAAGTCTTGCAGCTAAAAACCAAGGGACACAGTACTGGCTCTTGTAAACGCGCCCGCGGGCGGTGTCACTTTCTTTCGCTGCCGCTTACGCGCGGTTCTTCGCGCCTGTCCGGGCGACTTGCCATTGGTTTGTTTAGTGGGGGCAAGCTGGGCTCCGCTTTTGTTTCGACGGCGTGCTCATCCGGCTGCTTTGGAGCTGGTGTCGTGCTCGCCGCTGCCGCTGGACGCGCCTCTGCAACTGTGCCCGTCTGCAGTTCGGCGCGTTGGCCCACCTTGAGCTGAATAGTGCTGCCTGTTTGCGGCACGTACAGCGTTACAGCGCCGTCAGCGCCGACACGGCCATTGACCGGCAGTCCTGACAATGCTTCCTTTTCTTCTGCTGGCCGATTGTTCAGCCACAGTATCGACCTGCCGTCGCTGCGCCGGACGATTCCGCTGTAGGTGATGACTTCCGGTAGCGGAGGCGGCGCTATCGCGTCAGCAATGACGGCCTGCGGCGCACGCTGCTTCTGGATCCTTGCCTGATCGAGTCGGGCGCGCTCCGCTGGCGTAAAGAAAAACCTGCCAAGCGGCTCGGTTGCCGTGGCGGCGCTTGCGAGAGCCATCGCGAAGAGCATCAGGAGTAGCGAGCGCATCATCCTTTTTTCTCCGCCGCCGCACTGGGTTTGACGGTGAGCCATCTGAGCTCACATTCCGTAGCTAAATGCGGCTGGAACGTCAAGGTGTTCTCGGCATCGCCAGACTTGAGCCGACGTACCACGCAGTGGTCGACGGTAAAGAAGCCGCCGCTGCCGCGCGCGAGCGCGTTGAAGAAGCGCGGTAGGTCTTCCTCGTGCAACAGACTGAATCTCAAACGCATCAAGGATTCCTGTAGCAGAAGCTGGCCTGCATTGAATTCCGACGCATATGCGTACGGACGCTGTGCGCTGATGTCGTACTCGACGCCGAATATGCCTGCTTCCTCGTTCGCAATGCGCAGACTGTCGAGCCAATTGATACGTTGCTCATCGCCAACGAATCCAGCGCGGGCGAGCTGCTGATAGCTGTCGAGGTATCGAGCTATCATGTCTTTTTCTTCTCCCGCGTTCTGTATACGCAGTCGGGCCTCGCGCAGCTGACCTTCGCGCTGAGTCAGTCCTCGTTGCGCGTTGTCGAGCATGTTGGCTGAAAAATAGATCAGGCCGGCAGTCAGAATTAAAGTGACCGCCAGCACGATCAGCGGAATCCTCAGTGCTTCGATATCATCGCGAGTCATATTTGTGGTTTGAACACGATGATAAGCTCGAACTCGGCGCTTCCCGCGTCGGTGCGTGATGCATCGAGCGTATTACCGGACAGCGCCGCTTTCGGGCTGACGTTCAAAGGCATTTTGCTGGCTTTGATCTCGAACACTGCCGGGTGTAGCCGCAGCCGGGACACGAGGCCATTTATGGTGTCGATCGCTGCGCGATAGTCGCCTCTGAAAGGCCGGATCTCTCCGCTGACGTATGCGCTCTGGCGGCGTGCGGGAGGCGGCACGCCTGGTGTCGGCTGAATCACCGATGCTGCGACCGTGGCGGTGCCGTCCATCCCTTTTTCAATTTCACCCACCCCGTATTTCCAGCCGAACTCGCGTAAAACCACATTGCCGTTCGGCTCGAGGGCCGACGATACCACGGTCATCATCGGCACGGGATCACGCGTATTCTCACGCAATGCTTTGGCCACCTCGACTGCGCGCTTCAGGTTCTCGCCGCTCGTCGGCGAGGGAGGAAACTGCCGCGTAATTTGCTGATACTGCGTATCCTGAGCCGCGATCTGCTTGGTCACGTACGCGGCCTGCGAATTGACCCGGAAGGTCTGCCATCCATTGACTCCACTCCAGATTACAGCGAGCGCGCCGACGCCGGCACACGCAGCGTACATCGTGCGGCGTGTACGATAGCGCCGATACCCCAGGGTGGCGCTTGTCGGAGCGATATTGCCGAAGGGCGACTGCAAACCCAGCAGCTGCAGATACATGGCATCAGGTGATGCAGACAGCAATCGCGCATCAATGCCGAGGCGGGAGCACAACTCGGCTCGGCCTATGCGCAGGCACTCCATGCCGGGATTGTCCTGCGCAATCGTTTGAGCCACCTGCTCCAACTCGTCGTTGCGATCGAGAAGCAAGACGGTCAGATGCTCGTCCAGCGTTGCGGTTCGCAATGCGTGCAGGTACAAGCGGGTGTTTGAGATCTCGCCTGAGAACAGGGTGACGGGATCCGTGCTTTTGGAATTGTCTCCCCGCGTCAGTCTGCTCAATCTAAATTGCCGATCCCGGAAAAACGTGAGGCGTAACCCGCCGGCGTGCTGAGCCGCAATTAGCAGGTTCGACGCTTTTATCTGAAGCTTATCCAGCAGCGCCGCGCTGACCATGGGAAGAAGATACAGAGCCGCAAGCGGCAGCTCCTGCGCGTTTATGATTCTTAGCCACGCGGCAGGGATGTCGGGATTTGTCAGCGCGGAGAATAGATAACGGTCGTCGCGTCGCTTGTCGCTGTCGCGCCCCTGCAGCCACGCTCCAATGTATGGCGTAGTGCGGTAATGCTGCCGTAGTTTGCGCGCGACCATTTGCGCGCGATCGGGACCGAAGCTGTGGGGTAGCGTTTCGAAGCGGTAGTCTTCTTCGACCGCGTCGACCATCATGAATACGGGCACGTTCGAATGCGGCGTCAGAAACTCGCGAAATCCGGCGAGCCCCTGCTCATCATGCGCGAACTGCTCGAGCTGCATAAGTTTCCCCGCGCGCCAATGCGCGGCTGATGCCTTGAGTGCGGAAACGCAGATAAGAAGCTTCTCTCTCATGGCGCTAGAACTTCAGTTTGCCTAGAACATCATAAACGGGTGACAGCACGGACCACATGATCAAAGCGAGCACAGCACCCAACAGGACGGTGATAGTCGGTTCTAGCAGCTTCAAAGCTTTGTCGACCGATTCGCGCACATCGCGAGTGTAGAAGTAGTTTACGTTTCTCAGCGCGACGTCCAGTGCGCCCGTGTTTTCTCCCACGCGAAGCATGCGAATCACCAGCGGCGGAAAGATCCCGAGATTGTGAAAGCATTCGGTAAGACTGGCGCCCGCCGACACCTGCTGTCCTGCACGCATCAGGCCATCGGCAATGACGCGGTTACCGACAATTTCTTCACTGGTATGCATCGCGTCGAGCACGGTGATGCCGGATTCATACATCAATGCGAAAAAGGTTGCGAAACGTGCAAGGATGATTTTCTGGATGATGACCCCCACCACCGGCGCACGTAACTTGGCGCGGTCCCAGAAATATTCCATGCGTGCATTGCGCGAGATGACAGCACTGAGAATGACGATCGCCGCGATCGGCACTCCAAAGAGCAGAGGCCACCAGTCCAGCACGAGATTCGATGCACCTATCAACATGCGTGTCTGGAATGGCAGTGCGATGCCCATCGTCTTCAGGAGCGAGGTCACTTGCGGAACGAGGTAGATCAGTAGAAAAAGGACGACGCCCGCCACGACGAGCATCACCATGGACGGATAGATCAGCAGGCGGCGCGTCTGCGACGCGAGCTCGTCCTGCCATTTCAGCGAGTCAGCAAGGCTCTGGAAAACTTCTGGCATACGTCCAGTCTGCTCGCCCGCACGGACCAGGCTCACGAAGACCTTGTCGAAAACCTCAGGGTGTGCGGCCATGCACTGCGAGAGGACTTTGCCGCCTTCCATATCCTCGATCATCACGGTGAGCGTTTCGCGGAACCGTGGGTTGTCGATCGTGTTGCGCAAATCGCGCAGCCCATCGAGCATCGGGATCCCCGAACGGCTCATCTGCTCCACATCGAAGCAGAAGTTGATCAGGTCCTGCCGCGTGATGCGGCCGCGAGCTCTAAGCCTGGACAGCTTGCGATCCACTGCCTTGCATGTGATGAGATCGAGCCCCATCCGCCGCAGGCGCAGCTCGAGGTCGGCCTCGTTCACGGCGTCGAGTCCGCCGCGGGCCGGTCTCCCGCTCTTGTCGACTGCCTTGTATTCGAAGGCAGACATGTTTTACGCGTAGCGTCCTGTCAGGTCCACAGCGCGTGCAAGTTCCGCGAGCGTCGTGATGCCGTCGAGTACGCGTTGGATTCCGGCGTCGGCAAGCGGACGGAATCCTTTTGCCATGGCGACTGTGCGCAACTCTTTAGCCGTTGAGCGGCGCGCAATGAGCTCATCCATGTCTCCATCGATCACCAGCAGCTCCATCACCGGCGTGCGGCCCCGATAGCCTTTGTTGTCGCACTGTTTGCATCCAACTGCCCGGTGGAGCAGCGTTTCCTGATTTGCGAATTCCCCTAACACGACGCGTTCCTCGCGACTCGGTTCGTACGCCTCCTTGCACTGCGGGCACAAGGTGCGAACCAGCCGTTGTGCGACGACGCCGATGATATTGCCCGCCATGATGTCGGGCTGGATGCCGATGTCGAGCAGGCGTGGGAACGCACCGAGCGCTGAGTTCGTATGCAGGGTGGTAAATACCTGATGGCCAGTCATTGCCGCGCGAAACGCCATTTCGGCAGTTTCCTTGTCGCGAACTTCGCCGACAAGAATGATGTCAGGATCCTGTCGCATGATTGAGCGGATCCCGTTTGCGAAGTCCATTCTGGCGACTTCGTTTACGGACGTCTGCCTCATCAGTGTCAGAGGGTACTCGACCGGGTCTTCGAGCGTCATGATGTTCACTGTCTCGTCATTGACCTGAGCGAGCAACGAGTAAAGCGTGGTCGTTTTCCCACTTCCGGTAGGCCCTGTGACGATCAGGATGCCTTCGGGTCTTGCGAGCATGATCGCGAGCCTGTCCGTCACATCCTTGGGCAGATTCATGCGATCCAGACTGATGATCGATTTCTCGCGGTCGAGCACGCGAAGAACGACGTTCTCGCCATAGATCGTTGGCTGGGTTGAAACGCGGAAGTCGACGGGTCGGCCGTTTAACGTGAGCGATAGCCGTCCATCCTGCGGAGCTCTCGTCTCCGCAATGTTCATGTCGCTCACGACCTTTATGCGAACCGTGATACCAGGCATGTAAGTCTTATGAAGGCTGCGCACCGTCTCAAGCACGCCGTCGATGCGGAACCGCACGCGCATGAATGCGTACTCGGGCTCGAAGTGGATGTCCGAGGCGCCACGCTTGACCGCATCCACGAGCAAGGCATTCACGAGCCGAACCATCGGTTGCGTGTATTCGTCACCACCTACCTGCAAGCTGTCGTAGTCGATCTCTCCTGTTTCAATCTCCTTTAGGATGCCGTCGACCGAGAGCTCGTAGCCGTAGAACTGGTCGATGTAATCTTCAAGCTGCGCTTCAGCCGCAAGCTGAGTTTTTATCTCTAAGTGCGCTCCGAGCATCGCGCGCAGCTGGTCCATTGCTACGACATTGAATATCTCGGTCGTAGCAACCGTCAGTACCTGGTCGCGTGTATGGAAGGCGATTGGCAGTATGCGATTGCGACGGGCGAACTCTTGCGGAACGAGTCTCAATGCTTCCGGATCGGCTACGACCTGCGACAGATCGATCGATTCTTGACCGATCGTGCGCGCCATGATGTCGCGGATGGCGGTCTCGGTGACAAAGCCGAGGCGTACCAGCAGCCGCCCGAGCGGTATGTTGTTGTGGCGCTGCTCGGCAAGTGCGATTGCGAGCTGATCCGTCGTGATGATGTTCTGCTGGATCAGCAGTTCGCCCAACCGGAGTTTCTTACGTTGTTCCGCCACAGGATGCCCGCTCGCTAGTCCGACTGGGATGAGAGGACGTTTATGCGCTCGCGGGCGTGCGCTACATCGAAGTTCGCCCGGGTCGACGACGTGGCGAGTTGCTCTGCGCGGGTATAAAAGCCCAGCGCAAGCTTGTTCTGGCGCAGGTGATCGAGTCCGATCGCGAGGTTATACGCATAGTCCGGATTGTTAGGCTCGAGGGTATGCGCCTGGAAGTACGCCTGCTGTGCCTGTGCCCACAGCGACTGGTCTGCATAAAGGTTGCCCAGTACAAAATGAAGGAAAGCGGACGGCTCGCGCGCGATCAACTGCTTCAGGCGTGTCTCGGATGCCACAGGATCTGCCCTGCCCATCAATCCGATGAGGGCCGCCTGTGCTGCTGCGTGGCGGGGATTGATCTGCAGGATACGCAGATATAGCGCCATCGCGTCTTCGCTGCGGTTCTGCTGCGCCGCGATGTACGCCAAACCCAGTAATGCATCGACGTTGAGGGGCTCGCTTTGGCTGAGCTTGGTGTAGAGCGTGCGTGCGTCATCGATGTTGCCCGTTTGCAGCGCTGTATATGCCTGAGCAAGCGCAGGATTGAGCCGCGGCTGCGTGGTAGTTGGATTCACCGCGATCGGTTCGCGTCGGCTCGACGTTGTCTCGGCCGGTCCGAACGTAGGTCCCTTAGCGCCCTTTGCACCTTCCGATCTCATAGGGGAGCTGCCAGGTTCGCGTCGTGTATTGTCTTCACGTGCGCCTGGCGGTTCGCGCGTGACCGAAGAGCCGTGCGCCGCCACTGGATCTGCACTGGCAATTATCGACGCTGTCGAGATTGGGGCAGGGTTGCTTGTCGCAGCCGATGCAGCGCCGACGCGGCCTGTCACCGGTGAGGCGGGCAACATAGCGCCCGCCCCCGATACCGGGTTGGCAGTCGCATCCACTCGACTCATGGCTGGAACAGAAGCAGCTGGTATTCCGGTGGACATGGCCACGTCAGTCGCGGGGGCCGCTTGGGGCCCCGTCGGCGCTGAAACCGATTGACCGCTGCTTTGCTGCGCACCTGTCGCCTCGTTGCGGACGAATAGTCCCGGCTGGGCAATCTGCAGGTACACATAAATGCCGAAACCGATTCCGAAGAGACCGGCGAGCGTGCCGAACATGATGACCGGATTGCCGCGCAAATACGTGAGTACGACGTGACTGGATGGTGCTGAGGCTTGCATTACTGCTGCGGCACGGGCACGTTGCTGTTCGGCATCGATGTGCGAGAGCGCGACAGAAGTGGGCGTCGTACGGCGCGGTGCTGCGGGCGCGTCAAGCGTGAGCGATGCTGTCCCACGAGCAGCAGGCGGCGCGGTCTCGACGGACGGTTTTGCAAGCGGCATCGCCTCAGGCGGACGTGCGCCTCGCGGGGGTGGTGGCGGCTCGAGCGTGGGCTCTAGCGAGGCACTTGACGAAGCTGTCGCGGACGGCGAGGCGCGATCGCCTTTGGCGATATCCCTGTCCTTCGCGGCTTGTTCGAGCGCCTTGATCAGCAAGCTCATGGTGCCGTCCCCGTACGTGTAGCCGCACCGCCCACCTGCGGCAGAAAACGCTGGAAGAACTTCAGCTCATCGCTGTCGAGGCTAGGGTTGGTGATTACGATAGGCCGCAGGAAAATAACGAGCTCTGTCTTACGCACCCGTTCGTTGCGAAACCGGAAAAGCTCTCCTACGTCCTTGACGTTCCCCACGATCGGAATCTGCTCGCGGTTGAAGCTCGCTTCATCCTGCATGAGACCGCCAAGAATCACGGTTTGGCCGGTTGCGATCTGAAGGACCGACTCCATTTCCCTGACTTGAACCTCCGGAACCGGGTTGGCAACGCAATTCGTGCGCGCCTCGTTGCACAGGCTGGGGTTCGGATCGTTCGTGAAACGCAGCAGGCGCGATATCGTCGGGCGCACGGTCAGCGTCACTCGGCCGTCCTCGTTGATCTGGGGCGTCACACCCATCACGACCCCGACTGCAACTGTCCGAGGCGTGCTTGTAAAAGTGGGCGGCGTTTGCGTGCCGCTGGAGGTGATCAATCCCTGCTGCGCCTGCACTTCGAAATATACGATGTTGTCGACGACTTTAAGCAAGGCGGTCTGATTGTTGATGGCCATGACCTTCGGACTCGACAGCACGCGCGTATTGCCGAACTCCTGCAATAGCTGAATGGTAGCGCTGATGTTCCCCACGTCCGATCGAGGATTCTGATAGCCCACGGTCAGGGAGTTCCCGGCAGCTGCGCCGGCTGCGCTAGCTGCTCCAGCGAAGCCGCCCAGGAGTGTCTGTGTGATAGCGATGCCCCCGCTGACCGCAAGCCGGCTCCAGTTGACCCCGCCCTGGTAAGCGTCGGACAGGACTACTTCCACGATAGTCGCTTCGATCAAAACCTGGCGCTGAACGGAACTGGTGATGTTGTCCAGGTGCTGCTGTATCAGCTGCTGCTGGCGCTCGGTGCCTAGCACGCTGACCGTGCCGCTGATGGGATTGATGATGACGTCTGTGCCGGTGTCCGTCTGCTGCAGGGAAGCTGCGGGCCGCAGGCTTTGCGGAAAGGCGCTCCTGAGGAGATCAGCGGCACCGGGACCGGCGCGCGACACCGCGTCAGCGCGCCGGAGCGCTTCTTCCCTTGCGGCTTTTTCTTCTTCAGCACGAGCCGCTTTGTCTTCGGCTGTTGCGGCGACGCGGGCGGTTGAAATCAGTATCGCTCGGATGTTGTCACGCAGTTGTTCCCAGAAATCGTTGCTGGTCGTGCTCGTGACAGTGGTACGAGAGCCCCCCGTGCCTACACCGCCCCCTCCGGCACCACCTGCGCCCCCAACAACGGCGCCGCTGCCGACTTCTCCAGATACGTTCAGCGTCGAGCTGATGTTGCGTGTGACGTTCACGTAATTGACGCGATACGACTTCATGTACGGCGTGTCCGGCGCGACGACGATCGTGTTGCCTTCTTGCCGGAAGCGGATGTTGACCTGGCGCGCGATGCGCTCCAGGATGGCAGGCAGCGTTTCGTCGATCGCATTCAGACTCACGAGGCCCTGCAAACCTGGATGAATGTCTATGTTCTGGCGCGTATCCCGAGCCAGCGCGTTCAGGAGCTCTTTGACGGGCACTTCGTTGACGACCACGCTATAGGTCTGAGGCTTGATTGTCGGCTGCGGTGGCGGAACGAAACTGCTGACGCGCGCCGGGGCCGGTATTCGCTGCTCAACCTCCGGCTTAGCCTTCGCTGCGATGTGCCCTTCCGAAGGGGGGACGTAAGGACGTACTTGGGAACATCCGCCAGTTAGGAGCGCTACCAGAACGGCGACGCGCAGATGAGTTAAGCCAGCCGGCTTGATCGCGTATGACGCCTCGCGGCGCGTGCTGCTGGCGAGTCTGGATCGCATCTTTTCCCCTTGGTCGAGCTTAAAGTGCCTCGAGGGGCCCGCTCAACGGGTCATCTCGAGGCGCTGTTCCTCTCCATCTCAGCGCGGACGCTCTCTACGGTGCGCACGTAAGGTCTATTCGCGCGCAGCGATGGCGGCAGTTCGTCTAACGACTCCAAGGCCGCGGTGCGGGTGTCGTATGAGCCCCATAAAACATTGAGACGAGCCCCCCCTTGGCCTAAACCACGGTACATATAAATATCATTAATTTCAATGAATTTTGGCAAATCCTTCAGGTGATTTCTCAGCTGTTCCTCGCTGTTGGCCACCAGCAACTGAATGCTGTATCGATCCTCTGAGCGTCCGCCGAGCCAGCGTTTCGTCGCGTTGAGGCGTCGACCGATTACGTCGTTGCCGGGATGGGCGTCGCCTCGTGTATGTAAGGTTTCCGACGGGTTAGCAGCGGACGCCTCGCGCGCCTGCGAGCCGCGCCGAGGGCTTAGAAGTAAGGGCCCACTAACTACGTCAGGGCTGACGTGAGCGTTTGCGGGAGCCTGCCTTTCGCCTGCTGTCATTGGCGGGACCCCGGGCAGCACAGCTCGCTCGGCGGGTAGGACTGACCCAGTCAAAGCTGCGATGGGCGAAGCGCCGTGATTGTCGAAGCGTGTCCCGAAGGCTGCGAACAGAACCGCCCCGAGCACCGTCCCGAACATCAATGCGACCGCAACCCAAGCGTGCGGCATGGGTATTTTCCAGCGACGCACGGGGGGGCTGAACTCGCTGTCGCGCAAAGCCGCCTGAACGTGCTTCGGCTGAATAGTGTGCGTGTTCTCGGAAAAAGCGGCCAGCAGAGCCTTATCGGCAATCAGGTTGACGCGGCGCGTGAGACCGTTGGAAGCATCGGCGATCTGTTTTACGACGTGGGTTGAAAAGATTTCCGGGCCCCGATACCCCGCCGCCCTCATGCGGAACGTGAGGTACTCTCGGACCTCTGCACAAGTGAGCGGCTCGAGGCGAAAACTGTGGGCAATGCGATCGCGCAGCTGGCGAATGTCCGGCCGGCGGAGCATCTCGTCGAGCTCCGGCTGTCCAAATAATACGATTTGCAAAAGTTTGTCAGTACGCGTTTCGAGGTTGGACAGCAGCCTGATTTCCTCGAGGGTGCCGAGCGGCATACTTTGCGATTCCTCGATGAACACCACGACGCGCTTGCCTTCGGCGTGCTGCTGCACAAGATAGTCTTGGAGGGCATGCATGACCTCGAGTCGATCCGCTGCACGGTCGACGCCCAGCTGCAACTCGAACGCGATCGCGTGCAGGACCTCCTCGGGGGCGACACTGGGATTGGCCAGGTACACACTCTCGACGTTGTCCGCAAGACGGTTCTGCAGCATGTTGCACAACATCGTTTTGCCACTACCAACTTCGCCGCTCACTTTCACGATGCCTTCACCGTGAGTGATCGCATAGATCAGCGCTTCCAGCACCGGCCCGCGGTTCCCTCCAGTGAAGAAGAAGTCCGTGTTGGGCGTGATCTTGAATGGCGCCTGAGTCAGTCCGAAATGTTCGTAATACATGGTTTCGCGCGTCAGCGATTTGCTGTCAGCGCATTACTCCTTCATCTCGAGAGCGACGATTTGATCGGCTGCCCCACGTCGACATAATTCTGCATGCGGCTGTAGAGCGTCGTTCGATGGATCCCAAGGAGCTTGGCGGCGCGAGTAAGATTCCCTTGGGTTATTGCGAGCGCCGCCTCGACATACCCGCGTTCCCATTGCTCGAGGGTGTGATCCAGATTAAACACCTTCTGCATCTGCAACTGCCGCTTGGCCGTATCGAGCACACCGCTGAAATCCTCGATCGGTAAGAGCGCCGTATCCAGATCCGAGGCCTCCATGTCCAGCTCTGCTTGCAGTTGCTCGCTGGTTACTGACTGGCCGGGGCACTTCGTGGTGAGCCGGATGACGATGTTCCTGAGCTCACGAACGTTTCCTGGAAACCCGTAGTTCAGCCACAGCGCCATCGCGCGCGAATCCAGTTCAAAGGCTCGAATTCCAGCCTGTCGCGCATAGAACTCGCGGAAGTGATCGAGCAGCAGCGCCTTATCGTCGCCGAGCTCGCGCAGCGGCGGCACGTTTAAAGTAAAAACCGATAGGCGGTGGTAAAGATCCGCGCGAAAACGCCCACTGCGTATTTCCTGGCGCATGTCGCGATTGGTGGCCGCGATAACCCGGGCGCTCGATACGCGACTCTGCGTTTCACCGACACGCTGGAATTCGCCATTTTCCAGCACGCGCAGCAACTTGGCTTGCAACTCCAGTGGCAGCTCGCCGATTTCATCGAGAAACAAAGTTGAGGCATGCGCGTCTTCGAAGTACCCGGGCCGGGAGCTTGTCGCGCCGGTGAACGCGCCTTTCGCATAGCCAAAAAGTGTCGGCTCGACCAGCGCAGGCGAGATGGCGGCGCAATTCAACGCGAGAAAGGGTCGTGTTGATCGGTGGCTCTTCGAATGCAGCGCATGCGCGACCAGCTCCTTGCCGCTGCCGGACTCCCCTTCGATGAGCACGGGAAATGGCGCGTTCGCGAACTGGTTGATCTGCTGCCGCAACTTGTGGACGAGGGCGTTATTGCCAAGCAGTCCCCCTTTGGACGCTGCGAGGACTTCGGTATCGTTCAACTGCAGCGCGTGCTTCAGCAGCTGTCTCAGCGCGTCGGGTTCACAGGGTTTGTGCACGAACTCGACCGCGCCGAGCGTGCGCGCGTGCCGGGCGTTTGTTTCCTCGCTTTGTCCAGACAGCACCACGATCTTCATGCCCGGCGAGTACGCAATCAGCTCGGTGACCAGCCGAAATCCTTCGTCGGGGCGGTGGGGTGTAGGTGGCAGCCCGAGATCGATGAGGGCGAGCTGTGGCGGTGCGTCGAGCTGGCGAAGAAGGCTTTTGACTTGGCCGCGCGACTCGGCGACGTAGACACTGAAATCGCGGCTCAGCACGAAATCAAGCGTGTCCGTGATGAGCGGATCATCATCCACGATCAGCAGGTCCGGCTTGTTTTGATAGGTCACGCCCGGTCCCCAATCCCCTGGAGTCGGACCTATTGTGCCAGATAGCGGGCGATCCACAACTACCTTCATGCGGCGATCGCCTCATCAACGCATGCTAGATACGCATGCTCCAGATCGCCGCCGTAGCTCGTTCGCAGGGCGACGGGGGTGCCAACGAACCGCAGACGGCCCCGGTGCAATACCGCCATACGGTCGCAGATCTCTTCCACGTCTGCGAGCGTATGAGTCGTGAAGAACACGGTTGCGCCTGCCTCGCGCAAGCTTCGCAAGCGCCGTTTGAGCAGCGCACGCGCTTTGGGGTCGAGGCCGCTCGTGGGCTCATCTAGAATCTGTAAGGGTTTGCCGGACAAAACGCACGCGGCAAGTCCCAGTTTCTGTGTCATGCCCTTAGAGTACGTACGAGCGGACCTCGTGAGTGCCGAGGCGTCGAGATCGAGGTCCTCGAAGGTCCGCTTCGCGAGCTCTTCGTCGTATGGTTTACGATGAAGCTCCGACATGTATCGCAGGAAGTCCCGCCCCGTCACATAATAAGGCGGGCTGAAACGCTCAGGCAGGAAGGCGACGCCGGTACGGGAGTGGGTGGAACGGTTTGAATCGCCGAATATCTGAATCTCACCGGCCGTAGGCCGGCAAAAGTCGAGCAGACATTTGATCAGTGTGGTTTTGCCTGCGCCGTTGCCTCCGACAAGGCCGAACAGCTGCCCCCGATCGACATTGAACGTTACGGCGTCGAGAACGGGCGTGTCACCGAACCCCTTACTCACGCATTGAAACGACAGCGCTGTTGCACTCGGTTCACTCGGATCAGTCATCCCATTAACGTTACCGAACATGGTTCAGCAGGTAAATGGGACTAAGGCGCAGGGGCCCTCAGGTTGTCGCGAGAGCGGCCTTGGCCGTGTAATGGCTGCGCCAGCCGAGCTCGGCGATCGCGCGACGGCAGTTGATTAGCAGCGGATGAGACATCGCCTCGACGATGCCGGGGTCCGCGCCCCAACGCAGAACGCGACCAGCCATGCGCGATGCCGAGGCCACGAGAGAGGGGCGCAATCCGGCTGTCAGCCAAGCGCGTGTGCTGAGGGCTTCGCGAAGGCTAAAGCTCTCCTCCGCCGCAAGGTTGTAGGCGCCACGAGCATCGCTCTCCAGCGATAGAATTACGGCCAGGCCGAGATCGTCCTCGTGTATGCACTGGAAAAGTGGCTCCGGCTCATTCAGTCGCAAGTAGAACGGTTGACTGAGCAGGCGCTTTACCATCGGATGGGCGTGTGGCCCCACGATGACGTGTGGCCGCAGGCGCACGCATTCCGGCATTTCGATCGCGAGCAGGTGCTCTAGCTGCGCTTGATGTTGCGCGTACAGGAAGCCGGGCAATGGATTGAGCCGCGCCTCCTCGTTCGCATGTATGCTCGGGCCATAGACAACGGCGCTCGATACGTGCACGAAGCGTGTGATCGTCGTGGCTCGGGCTGCGTGAAAAAGCTTTTGCACCGCACGTACGTTTACGTCGAACATGTCGCTCGCGCTCATGCGTGTCGGGAACATCGTGCCCGCGAGATGTACAAGGGCATCGTGACCGTGGAGGACTGCCGGCAGCGTGGGCACGCGGACGTCCGGGCCGATAACATTGAGCTTGGGGTGGCTGACTCGAGGCGCGCGCACGTCCGCTGCGGTGACACCCTCCACGCCGGCGTGAGCACAAAGCATCGGCAATAGCACCTGTGCGAAACACGAGCTCCCGCCCGTAACGAAGATCCTCATGAATGCACGGGTGCGACATATGCCGATCGCATAGCGCCGGGCCCGAACGTCGTTCCGGAGTGCGCCCGCGGCTGGTTGCGCACAGTGAAGTGGTTTAGAATTCGCACTTTTTGGCGCCCCACCTGGTGGCTCAAGCGCACCTCATCGCAATCTCGAACGTCAGCTTCGCCTACGACCGCCGTCCGATCCTGACCGGGATCAACATGGTGATTCCACGTGGGAAAGTCGTCGCCATCATGGGCGTAAGCGGCTCTGGCAAGACGACCCTGTTGCGCCTGATCGGCGGCGTGGTAACGCCGGTAAGCGGGGAAGTGAGGGTGGCGGGGCAAGTAGTGCAAGGACTCGATAAACACGGCGTATATGAATTGCGCCGGCGAATGGGCATGCTCTTCCAGTTCGGCGCGCTGTTTACGGATCTTTCCGTGTTCGACAACGTCGCGTTCCAGATGCGTGAGCACACTGACCTCCCGGAACGCATGATACGTGACCTCGTAATGATGAAGCTGCATGCTGTAGGACTGCGCGGCGCGCACCGTCTCATGCCGTCCGAGCTTTCCGGCGGCATGGCGAGACGCGTGGCACTTGCACGCGCGATTGCGCTCGATCCCATGCTGATCATGTACGACGAGCCCTTTACGGGTCTTGATCCGATTTCGCTGGGCGTAATCAGTAATCTGATAAGGCGTCTTAACGACGCTCTCGGCGCGACGTCTATCGTGGTCACGCACGACGTGCAGGAGGCTCTCGAGCTGGTCGACTACGTTTATTACCTCTCCGACGGACGCATCGTTGCGGAAGGGACCCCGGAGGAGATGCGCGCTTCGACCGACCCACTCGTTCGACAGTTCGTGTACGGTGAGGCCGACGGTCCGGTGCCTTTCCAGTACCCGAGTCGCCCCTTCGCCGAAGATCTGAAAATTCTCCATTGAGACTTAGCGCCACATGTTTGGCCGTTCGGCGATCGTCAACATACGCAGCATAGGTCACCACACGGTCGATGCCGTGCGGCGCTTCGGCTATGCAAGCCGCTTTTTAGCACTCACGATTGCCGGCTCGGGCGCGAGCTTTCGTCGGCTGCGCCTTCTGATCCGAGAGCTCTACTTCACGGGCGTGCTGTCACTTATCATCGTGCTCGTGTCGGGTCTGTTCGTCGGTATGGTATTGGGCCTTCAGGGCTACCATACGCTGCAAACCTATGGCTCGGAGTCAGCGCTGGGCGTTCTGGTCGCGCTCTCGCTCGTACGGGAGCTGGGTCCGGTCGTATCTGGTTTACTTTTCGCAAGTCGTGCAGGCTCCGCGATGACTGCGGAGATTGGGCTCATGAAAGCGACCGAGCAGCTCGCCGCGATGGAGATGATGGCGGTCGATCCTATATCACGGGTCGTAGCGCCGCGCTTCTGGGCAGGCGTGATCTCGATGCCTTTACTGGCGGCCCTGTTCAGCGCGATGGGTATATTCGGTGGTTATCTGGTTGGCGTAGTGCTAATCGGGGTCGACGAGGGTTCGTTCTGGTCGCAAATGAATGCCGCGGTGGATTTTCGAAATGATATTCTCAACGGCGTCGTCAAGAGCTTTGTCTTCGGGGTAGCGGTAACGTGGATCTCGCTTTTCGAAGGGTATGATGCGCCGCCGACGGCGGAGGGCGTCTCGGGGGCCACGACTCGCACAGTCGTTACATCGTCGCTTGCCATATTGGGGCTCGACTTTCTGCTTACTTCATTCATGTTTCGGGGGTTTTGATGGAACGCTCGGCACTCGACCTCTGGGTGGGCCTGTTCGTCTGCGCTGGCCTAGGGGCACTGCTTATACTCGCGATGAAAGTGGGCAACATGACGAGCATCGGACTGGGCAATCATACCTATATCCTCTATGCGAACTTTGACAATATCGGCGGCCTCAAGGCGCGGGCACCGGTCAAGAGCGCGGGCGTGGTTGTCGGACGCGTGGCGAGCATCGGCTTCGACAACGCTCGTTACAACGCCCGCGTAGAGCTGAGCATCGACGACCGTTATAAATTTCCTAAAGATACGACCGCCTCGATTCTGACGTCGGGCCTTCTCGGTGAACAGTATGTTGGGCTCGATGCGGGCGGTGATAGCGTTAATCTCGGTCCAGGAGAAGCGATTAAGTTGACGCAGTCGGCGGTGGTGCTCGAGAAGCTGATCAGTCAATTCCTGTACAGTAAAGCGGCGGAGGGGGACACCGCCAAAAAATAATGGACCTGAAACGACAAGGGGACCTCGCAATGAAGAAGTCGATTACGGTGGGACTGTTTACGCTCGCTTCGGCGGTCGCGCACGCTGCGGCCGATACTGCGCCCGACGTGCTCGCTCGCAGCGTTACAGACGAAGTGATGACCATCGTGCGCACTGACAAAGACGTTCAGACCGGACGTACGGACAGACTTTCGCAGCTCGTTGAAATAAAAGTCCTCCCACACTTCAACTTCGTGCACATGACGCAGCTTGCCGTGGGCCGTAACTGGCGCCAGGCAACGCCGGAACAGCAGAAATCGCTCGTAGACGAATTCCGTACGCTACTCGTACGTACCTACACGACCGCATTCATGCAGTACAAGGACCAGACTGTCGATTACAAGCCGCTACGCATGGCGCCGACAGACACTGAGGTTTTGGTGAAGTCGCTGATCAAACAGACGGGCGGCCAGCCGGTCGCGATCGATTACAACATGGAGAATCTTGGCAGCGGCTGGAAGGTGTACGACGTCAAGATCGAAGGCATCAGCCTGGTCGAAAACTACAGGAATACCTTCAATTCCGAGGTTCAGAGAAACGGCGTCGACGGCCTCATAAAAGCGCTGTCTGACAAGAACAAAGCCATTTCGGCACAGACCGCGAAACGATGATTTCATGCGAGCGCGGGCGCTGCACGGTTCAGGGCCCGCTCACGATGGCGAACGTCACCGGCGTGCTGGAAGAGAGCGCAAGGCTGTTTGAGGGTAATGAGATCCTCGTCGACCTGCAAGGTGTGACTGAGGTAGACTCGGCGGCCGTTAGCCTCTTGCTTGAATGGCGACGACAGGCGCTCGCGAGCAAGCGCCGCATCGAATTCGTCAATCTGCCTTCGAACCTGAAAAGCCTTGCCGATCTCTACGGCGTGTCCGACTTGCTTGGAGCGTCGTAGCGCGATCGCGGGGGCGGCGCACAGCCTCAAGTCGTGTCTATGTCCGCTGCCATAGAGGTCGACCGCATATTCAAGAGCTTTGGCGGTCTTCACGCGCTCGCCGGTATCAGTCTGATGATCGAACAAGGCGAGTTCTTCGGTCTCCTCGGCCCAAACGGCGCCGGTAAAACGACACTCATCAGCATCATCGCCGGGCTGACACGGGCGACATCGGGCATCGTGCGCGTGATGGGTCACGACGTGGTGCAAAGCTATCGTGCCGCCAGGCGTTCGCTCGGCGTGGTACCGCAGGAACTCGTGTTCGATCCGTTTTTTACCGTACGGGAAGCGTTGCGCATCCAGTCTGGCTATTACGGTATTCGTAACAACGAAGCCTGGATCGAGGAGGTGATGGAACACCTCGACCTCACTTCCAAGGCCGATACCAACATGAGAGCGCTCTCCGGCGGAATGAAGCGACGGGTGCTCGTCGCTCAGGCGCTGGTGCACAAACCACCCGTCATCGTCCTCGACGAGCCCACGGCTGGTGTGGACGTGGAGCTGAGACAAGCGCTTTGGCGCTTCGTCCGGCAGCTCAACCTTGATGGACACACGATCGTCTTGACGACGCACTACCTGGAAGAAGCTGAAGCCTTATGTGGCCGCATCGCGATGCTTAAGCAAGGCCAGATCGTCGCGCTCGACACTACGCAGAATCTCCTGAACAGACATTCGGGTTGTTATGTGACGCTGCGCATCGAGCCCGATCGAATGCCCGGTGCGTGGGCGAGTCGCTTGACGACGAGGCTGGAAGGCGGCGCATACCGAATCGCACTTAAAGATTACGACGAGGTCGAAAGCCTCATGGCGGCGCTGCGCGCTGCGCATATCAAAGTGCAGGAGATGGAAGTGACGCTGCCTGACCTGGAAGAGGTCTTCGTGCAGGTCATGAAGTCGTGATGACCGGTTTTTACACACTTTTCTATAAAGAATGGCTGCGCTTCTGCAAAGTGAGCGTCCAGACCATACTTGCGCCCGTTCTGACCGCGCTGCTCTATCTGCTCGTGTTCGCTCACACGTTGCGCGAGCACGTGGAGGTCTACCCGGGAGTCGAATATACGGCATTCCTCGTGCCGGGTCTCGCGATGATGGCTGTGTTGCAGAATGCATTTGCGAACAGCTCTTCAAGCCTCATGCAGTCGAAAATGACGGGCAACATCGTGTTCGTGCTGCTGCCGCCGCTTTCGCATCAAGAGTTCTTTCTTGCATATCTGCTCGCAGCAATGGCCCGCGGTCTCGTGGTCGGGGCGGGCGTGTTCGCGGCGAGCCTCTGGTTCGTCGATGTGCCGTTCGCACACCCGCTGTGGGCTTTCGCGCATGCCGTCGTCGGGAGCGGCGTCATGGCGGCGCTCGGCGTGATCGCAGGGATCCAATCCGATAAAGTCGATCAGCTTTCCGCATTCCAGAACTTCATCATCCTGCCGCTCACTTTTCTCTCAGGTGTCTTCTACTCGATACACTCACTGCCGCCGCTCTGGCAGACGTTTTCGCATTTCAATCCAATCTTCTACATGATCGACGGCTTTCGCTATGGATTTTTCGGGCAGGCTGACGTTTCGCCGTGGCTTTCAATAACGATTGTGACGTCGAGTTTTTTCGCCTTATCATTGCTGACGCTCTGGCTGATTCGCTCGGGCTACAAGCTTCGCCATTAGGTAGGAACCTCCGTGGATCCCAATCAGATCAAGCAGTACATCGAAAGCGGCTTACAGTGCGATCACGTCGAGGTGACAGGCGACGGCCGCCATTTCGAAGCCGTGATCGTGAGTTCCTTGTTTCGCGGTAAAACCAAAGTGCGACAACACCAGCTCGTCTACGCTGCACTGGGCGATCGCATGCGCGAGGATATACACGCGCTATCGATGAAAACGCTGACGCCCGAAGAATGGCAGGGCTGATCGGAGCCCCTGAGCATGGATAAACTGGTTATTCAAGGGGGCGTGCGTCTCGAAGGGGAGGTGGCGATCTCCGGGGCGAAGAACGCCGCGCTGCCGATTCTGTGTGCGTCTCTTCTGACTCGGGACACGCTGAGCGTGGAAAACGTGCCGCACCTGCGGGACGTCACAACGATGCTCAGCCTGCTTGGCCAAATGGGCGTCGAAATCTCATTGGACGAGAAAGTGGGCGTCCAGTTGCGGGCGTCCGGCATCAGCCAGGCTATCGCACCTTACGAGCTTGTAAAAACGATGCGCGCCTCCGTGTTGACGCTCGGGCCACTGCTCGCGCGTTGTGGAGAGGCACGCGTGTCGCTGCCGGGAGGCTGTGCGATCGGCTTGCGTCCCGTCGATCAGCACATCAAGGGTCTGCAGGCGATGGGTGCAACCATCAACATAGAGCATGGCGACATGATCGCCCGCGCGGGGCGTCTGAAAGGGGCGCGTATTTGTGCCGACGTCGTTACCGTCACCGGCACCGAGAATCTGATGATGGCCGCGACGCTCGCAGACGGCACGACGATCATCGAAAACGCCGCGCGCGAACCCGAAGTTGTCGATCTTGCGGCGTGTCTCGAGGCGATGGGTGCAAAAATCCAGGGCGCCGGCAGCGATGTCATCAAGATCGAAGGCGTGGAGCGTCTACACGGAGCCCATCACCGCGTCATGCCCGACCGCATCGAGACGGGAACATTTCTTGTTGCAGCTGCTGCCACGGGCGGTGAGATCCGCGTTACGGGCACGCGTGCCGACATACTCGAAGCCGTGCTCGAGAAACTGCGCGAGTGTGGGGCGCATGTAGACGCCGGTGCTGATTCGATCCACCTCAAGATGAACGGAACACTCCAAGCCGTGAACGTGCGCACCGCCCCGTATCCGGCGTTCCCGACCGACATGCAGGCGCAGTTCATGGCGCTCAATAGCGTCGCCTCCGGCACGGCCCTCATTACAGAAACGATATTCGAGAATCGCTTCATGCACGTGCAGGAATTGAAGCGCCTCGGCGCAGATATCGAATTCGAAGGCAACACCGCAGTCGTTAAAGGCGTTCCGCGGCTTGAGGGCGCCGCCGTCATGGCTACCGATCTGCGCGCTTCAGCGAGTCTCGTCCTGGGCGGACTCATCGCCGGCGGCACGACGACCGTCGAACGCGTATACCATCTGGACCGGGGTTACGAGCGCATCGAAGAAAAGCTTTCCCGGGTCGGCGCGCGTATCAGCCGCGTGCGTTGAACCCGATGGCCGGCAGGGCACAACGCGTTACTCGGGCGTAACCAATTCGAGGTCCTTCTCGTACGGCTCGTGCTCGTAGTGGAAAGGCACCGGACCGTCGGGCAGCGCGCGGATGAACTGGCGTACGAATGGATCATTCGACGCTTTGACTTCCTCGGTCGTGCCCTGCGCAACGACTATGCCGTCCGCGATGAAATACACGTAATCGATTACCTTGAGTGCTTCCTGCGCATCGTAGGAGACTACGATGGATGTTAGGCCGAGCGTGTCATTGAGTCGCCGAATCAGATTACCAATTACGTTGCACGAAATCGGGTCGAGGCCCGCGAAAGGCTCGTCATACATCATCAGCGTCGGATCCAGTGCGATCGCGCGTGCCAGTCCTACTCGTCTTAACATGCCACCAGAAAGCTCGGCAGGCATCAATTGTGCGGCTCCACGCAGACCGACTGCGTTCAACTTCATCAGCACGAGATCATTGATCATGTTTTCCGGCAAGTCGGTCTTTTCTCGCATCTGAAATGCGATGTTTTCGTAAACCGAAAGGTCCGTAAACAAACCGCCCTGCTGAAACTGCATGCCCATTCGGCGCCGCAACTCGAATAGCTCGCTACGCTTCAACGCGTGCACGACCTGCCCCAGCACTTTCACTTCGCCGCGCGCTGGCTTCAACTGTCCGCCAATCAGGCGCATGAGCGTGGTTTTGCCCGAACCGCTCGCTCCCATGATGCCCACGATCCTTCCGCGCGGGATCGTCAGATTGACCTGGCGCAAGATTTCGTGCGTGCCGTACGAGAAGGCGAGATCGTTGATTTCGACGAGGGACTCGGCAGACATTCCCCGAGTTTAACCTCACCTCTTTTGCGTTACAATTCAAACCTTTCTGCGTTTTTTCTCGTTCCATGATCACCATTGCGCTGTCCAAGGGCCGCATCTTTGACGAAACTATACCGCTGCTCGCTGCGGCGGGTGTGGCGACGACAGAAGACCCGGAGACTTCGCGCAAGCTCATCCTTGCGACGAACCGCAAGGACGTGCGTGTGATCATCGTTCGTGCGACCGACGTACCGACGTACGTCCAATACGGCGCGGCGGATGTCGGTGTCGCAGGCAAAGACGTGCTCGACGAGCATGGTGGCCAGGGTCTTTATCAGCCGCTGGATCTGAATATCGCGCGCTGCAAAATGATGGTCGCCGTCGCGGAAGGTTTCGATTACGAGCGAATGGTGCGGCACGGCGCTCGGCTCAAGGTGGCAACCAAGTATTTACAGACCGCCCGGGAGCACTTTGCCGGCAAGGGCGTCCACGTCGATCTCATCAAGCTGTACGGCTCGATGGAGCTCGCGCCTCTCGTGGGGCTTGCTGATGCGATCGTGGATCTTGTCAGCACGGGCAATACGCTGAAAGCGAACGGTCTCATCGCAGTCGAAGAAATCGCGTCGATATCCGCACGACTCATCGTGAATCAGGCCTCGCTCAAATTGAAGCGGGTTGGGGTTCAGCCGCTCCTCGACGCGTTTGCGCGAGCCGCAGCGTGATGCGCCACCTCTCGACAGTACAGCCCGACTTCGATGCGCGGTTCGATGAGCTTCTCCTCTTCGAGGCGGCGCAGGACCCAGCCATTGACCAGGTCGTGGCTGACATCGTTGCAGATGTGAAGGTGCGCGGCGATGTAGCGTTGGTCGAGTACACGCGGCGTTTCGACGATCTGGAAGTGCTCGATGCGAGCGAGCTCGAAATCGGACGTGACGCTTGCGAGCGTGCGCTCGCGACGCTGCCGCAAGCACGGCGTGCGGCGCTCGTCACAGCCGCGGAGCGCGTGCGCACGTATCACGAGCGGCAGCGCGCAGAGTCGTGGACATTTCATGACGCACAAGGCAATGAGCTGGGACAGCGCGTCACTGCGCTCGATCGCGTGGGCGTCTATGTTCCCGGCGGCAAAGCCGCGTATCCATCTTCCGTGATCATGAACGTGATGCCGGCGAAAGTAGCGGGTGTGCGCGAAATCGTCATGGCGGTACCGACTCCGAGAGGCGAGCGCAACCCGCTCGTGTTGGCGGCTGCGGCTTTGTGCGGTGTGGATTGGGTTTACTCCATCGGTGGCGCGCAGGCGATCGCTGCGATGGCTTATGGCACTGAGACCCTACCTGCGGTCGACAAGATCGTCGGACCCGGCAATGCGTATGTCGCAGCAGCGAAGCGGCGGGTGTTCGGCGTCGTGGGCATCGACATGATTGCCGGGCCTTCGGAAATCCTCGTGGTGTCGGACGGCAAAAGCAATCCGGACTGGGTGGCGATGGATCTGTTTTCGCAAGCCGAGCACGATGAGCTCGCACAGGCCATCCTGGTTTCGCCGGACAGAACGTTTATCGATGCGGTGGAGCAGAGCATTCGGCGCCAGCTGCCGGGCATGTCGCGTCGCGATATCATCAAGAATTCGCTTGAGGGCCGCGGTGCGTTCATCGAAGTCCGCGATCTCGACGAAGCTTGCGAGATCGTCAATCGTGTTGCGCCCGAGCATCTGGAACTCTCGGTCGAGGATGGTGAGCCGTTACTAGCCAAAATCCGCCACGCCGGCGCAATATTCATCGGTCGCTATGCCTCTGAAGCACTCGGCGATTACTGCGCGGGACCGAACCATGTGCTGCCCACTTCGCGCACGGCCCGCTTTTCGTCACCGCTCGGCGTATATGATTTTCAGAAGCGATCGAGCATCATTCGCATATCGCGCGAGGGTGCTGCAAAGCTCGGTCCAGTCGCGGCCGAGCTTGCGTACGGTGAAGGCCTTACCGCACACGCCAGATCCGCAGAATTCCGAATGAAATCATGAAGGTCGTCGGCACACCGCTGGCAGGTTTCACGACCTGCTGTCGAACGACCGCTCCATGGGCGGATACACCAGCAATCGTCGCCTGTTGTTTGCAGTCATGGGGTTTTTGCGCACGAACGGTTCGCTACGATGGCACAGAAACCTGAAGACATCATTCGCGACGAGGTTCGGGCGCTTACCGGCTACCACGTGCCGGACTCAGCGGGCATGGTCAAGCTCGATGCGATGGAAAATCCCTACCGCCTGCCTCAAGACGTTCGCGGACAAATCGCGGCGCTCGTCGCGCATGCGGAAATTAACCGCTACCCGGACGCTGCAGCGACGCGGCTCAAAACGGTCCTGCGTGCGACGCTGAATATTCCTGCGGACACCACGGTGCTGCTCGGCAACGGGTCCGACGAAATCATTCAGATGCTGATGCTCGCAACAGCGCGGCCGGGCGCTGTAGTACTCGGGGTCGAGCCTTCGTTCGTGATGTTTCGGCTGGTCGCTACGTTCTGCGGTATGCGCTATGTCGGGGTTCCGCTGCAACCGGACTTCTCCATGGACGCCGACGCGATGATAGCCGCAATCGAAGAACATCGGCCGGCGCTCGTTTTCATCGCTTACCCGAACAATCCCACAGGAAATCTGTTCGAGGCCGTTCAGATAGACCGCGTGCTGCAGGCCGCGCCGGGGATGGTCGTGGTGGATGAGGCGTACCACGCGTTCGCCGGGCGGACATACATGAACCGGTTCGGCGATTATCCGAATCTGCTGGTGATGAGAACGCTTTCGAAATCGGGCCTCGCCGGTTTGCGACTCGGGCTGCTTGCAGGTCACAGCGAGTGGCTCAGGCACGTGGACAAAGTGCGCTTGCCGTATAATGTCAGCGTGCTGACTCAGCTCGTCGCAGAACAGGTGCTTCAGCATCAGGTGCTCCTCGATGACCAGGCTGCAACGATCAAATCCGAACGGACACGCCTCCATAAGGAACTGAAACGGACGCCGGGAATCATGCCGTTTCCAAGCGACGCAAATTTCATCCTGTTCAGGACTGCGGCCGCGGAACGCATTTTCGATGGATTGAAGCATCGCGGCATTCTTGTGAAGAATCTTCATGGCGCGCATTCCGCGCTTGCGGGCTGCCTGCGTGTCACCGTCGGAACGGCCGAAGAGAACGACACGTTCTTGGATGCGCTGCGTGCGTCCCTTGCGTAGCCGATCACAACTTCATCCATTTCCACCGCAATCGCCGCGTGAACAGGCCCGATATGATCAAGCGTGATGCGCAAGTGACCCGCAATACGCTGGAAACGCAAATCACCGTGATGCTTAACCTCGACGGCAACGGGGGCTCGCGTTTAGCGACGCAGGTGCCCTTTCTCGATCACATGCTCGACCAGATTGCGCGACACGGTGTGTTCGATCTTGAAGTCGAAGCCCGCGGCGACCTGCACATCGATGCACATCACACGGTCGAGGACATCGGTATCACGCTGGGACAGGCATTCACAAAAGCGATCGGAGACAAGAAAGCGGTGCGCCGGTATGGCCATGCTTACGTGCCGCTCGATGAGGCGCTTACGCGCGTGGTCATCGATTTGTCCGGACGGCCCGGACTCGAGTTCAATATCGCATTCACGCGTGCGCGCATCGGCGCATTTGACGTCGACCTCGTCCACGAATTTTTTCAGGGTTTCGCGAATCACGCGCACGTCACGCTGCACATCGACAATCTCCGAGGCACGAACGCCCACCATCAGGCGGAAACCGCTTTCAAAGCATTCGGCCGTGCTTTGAGGATGGCGGTCGAAATCGACCCGCGCACGGCGGGCGTGCCGTCGACTAAAGGCAGTTTGTAGACTCTGATGAGCAGTATCGCGGTCGTCGATTACGGGATGGGCAATCTCCGTTCAGTGGCGAAAGCCATTGAGCACGTTGCGCCGCAATGCGATGTGGTCGTGACCGCTGATTCGGAGGTCGTGCGGCGCGCCGAGCGCGTGGTGTTTCCCGGCCAGGGCGCGATGCGTGATTGCATGCGGGAGATGGACGCGCGCGGTCTGCGCAGCGCAGTGCTGGAAGCTGCGCGTGAAAAGCCTTTCCTCGGAATCTGCATCGGCCTGCAGATGCTCTTCGATTTCAGCGAGGAGGGCAACACGCCCGGTCTGGGGCTGCTGCCCGGGAGGGTACGCCGGTTTCCTCCGAACGAAATGATCGATAGCCTCGGCAACAAGCTCAAAGTCCCGCACATGGGCTGGAACGAGGTGCACCAGGCGGCCGGGCACCCATTGTGGGACGGGATTACAGATGCCAGCCGTTTTTACTTCGTGCACAGCTATTTTGCAGAGCCTGCGCAATCGGATATTGTCGCCGGCTATAGTCTTTATCCATTCCCGTTTACATGTGCCGCCGGCAGGGGCAACCTATTCGCCGTGCAGTTCCATCCTGAAAAAAGCCACGAGGCTGGTCTAAAGCTGCTCGCGAATTTCGCTGCCTGGCAGCCGCAGCGTGAAAATGACACAGGCGACATACCGGGGAGCCGCGGCGTTACCGCTTGATTACATGCGCTCGCGACTTGTTGTAGTATGATGAAAACCTAAACGGCGCTTACTCAACTTCGCCTGCTCTCACGCTGCAATATCGCGACTCCGACTCCGACGCCGACCCTATCCGGTCCTGTCCCTTCCTCCTGTTGTGCCCAGGCTCCTAGCCTTCCGCCATGCTGATTATTCCTGCGATCGACCTCAAAGATGGTAAGTGCGTGCGCCTGAAACAAGGCGCAATGAACGATGCGACCGTCTTTTCCGACGACCCCACCGCAACTGCGAAGCACTGGCTCGCGCAAGGCGCGCGGCGCCTGCACCTGATCGATTTGAATGGTGCCGCCGCTGGTAAGCCAAAGAACGAAAACGCGATCAAGGCGATCGCAGCGGCTGTCGGCGACAAGCTGCCGATCCAGCTGGGTGGAGGCATACGGGATCTCGATACCATAGAACGCTATCTCGATCAGGGTGTGTCGTACGTGATTATCGGCACTGCCGCGGTGAAGACCCCCGGCTTTCTGCATGATGCTTGCACCGCCTTCGGGGGGCATGTCCTGGTCGCGCTGGATGCCAAGGACGGGAAGGTCGCCGTGGATGGCTGGTCCAAAATGACCGGGCACGACGTCGCCGACCTCGCCAAAAAATTCGAAGATTACGGTGTCGAAGCCATCATCTATACGGACATCGGCCGCGACGGCATGCTCACGGGTGTCAACATCGATGCAACCGTCGCGCTCGCCCGCCAGCTAACGGTTCCTGTCATTGCGAGTGGTGGCCTGACCGATATCGCTGATGTGAAGGCATTGTGCGCTGTCGCCGCCGAAGGCATCACCGGGGCGATTACAGGCCGTGCGGTGTACCAGGGCACGCTCAATTTCGCGGAAGCCCAAAAGCTTGCGGATCAGTTGTCTGGGAAAAAGGCGGAAGCCTGATCTTCCTAAGCCGTGTCCCGTAACGCGGTCAGCGGTAAACCTCGTCGGATCTGGGCGCTTCTCTTTAAATCTCCTACTGGCTGATCGCGCCCGACGCGATACACGAGTATTGCAGCGAGCTCTATCCTCGATAACGGCGTATCGTCTGCCATTTACTGCTTAAGAAGCATGTTAGCCAAACGCATCATCCCCTGCCTTGACGTCACGGCGGGCAGGGTAGTTAAAGGCGTGAGATTCGTCGAGCTGCGCGACGCCGGAGATCCGGTGGAAATCGCGAAGCGCTACGATGACCAGGGCGCCGACGAGCTCACGTTTTTGGACATCACTGCAAGCAGCGACGAACGCGATCTCATTCTCAACATTGTCGAGGCTGTAGCGGCGCAGGTCTTCATCCCGATGACGGTGGGCGGAGGTGTACGCAGCGTCGAGGACGTAAGAAGACTGCTCAACGCGGGCGCCGACAAAGTCAGCATCAATACGGCGGCAGTGCAGAACCCCCAGCTCGTACGTGACGCAGCCGACCGCTACGGCGCGCAATGCATCGTTGTCGCCGTCGATGCCAAACGCGTCCCCGATGCTTCACCATTACGGTGGGAGGTGTTTACGCACGGAGGGCGCCGCGCGACCGGCCTTGACGCGGTCGACTGGGGACGCAAGATGCAGGCGCTCGGTGCGGGGGAGATCCTACTGACGAGCATGGACCGCGACGGCACGCGCCAGGGTTTCGATCTCGAGCTCACACGCGCTTTTTCCGATGCGCTGGACGTGCCGGTCATCGCGAGTGGCGGTGTGGGTAGCCTGGAGCATCTGGCACAGGGCGTACTCCAAGGCCATGCGGATGCGGTGCTCGCGGCGAGCATATTCCATTACGGCGAATTCACGGTGCGCCAGGCGAAACAGCACATGGCTCGGGAAGGCATAGAAGTCAGGTTTTAAGGAACCTGGAGCCGGGCACCCCCCGTCCGCGCCGAGTGCTTCGACGACGTGCTCTCCTGAATGAAGATATTCGATTCCTGTATCCTGCACCTATGAATTGGCTCGACAAAGTCAAATGGACCGATGACGGTCTGGTGCCTGCCGTCGCGCAGGAGGCGGGTTCCGGTCGTGTTCTCAGTCTTGCATGGATGAATCGCGAAGCGCTCGCGCGGACCGTGGAGACTGGAGAAGCGCATTATTGGTCGCGCTCGCGTGGCAAACTCTGGCACAAAGGCGAAGAATCAGGCCACGTGCAGAAGGTGCAGTCGGTACGTCTGGATTGCGACGAAGACGTGATACTTCTCGAAGTTGAACAACACGGCGGGATCGCGTGTCATACGGGTCGACATAGCTGCTTTTTCCAGAGGCTGGATAACGGCCAGTGGATTGCAACGGATCCGGTTTTGAGAGATCCGCAGGAGATTTATGGCCGTGAAGCAGGCTGAGATACTCGAGCGTCTGGCGGCGACGATTGCGGCGCGGCTGAAGTCCGATCCCGCCACATCGTACGTGGCTAGTCTCGCCGCAAAAGGTCAGGACGCCATATTGAAGAAGGTTGCCGAAGAGGCGGTCGAGACACTGCTTGCCTCCAAGGACGGTGATAAACTGCACCTCATACGCGAGACGGCCGACCTCTGGTTCCACAGCATGGTACTGCTCGCTTGGCACGGCGTTGATTCCGCCGATGTGCTGGCTGAGCTGCAGCGCCGCGAAGGCATGTCCGGCATCGAGGAAAAAGCGTCGCGGCGGTAGAGGCTCGCAGTCCTGGTGGCACCGGCTGTGCTGTGGCGTGTCTGCGGTCCACAACTTAGGAGCACGATATGGGTTCGTTCAGCATGTGGCACTGGCTGATCGTTTTGCTCGTGGTCGTTCTGATTTTCGGCACCAAGAAGCTGCGCAATCTCGGAACCGATCTTGGCAGCGCAGTCAAAGGCTTCAAGGACGGCATGAAGACGGATGAAGACAAGTCCATGAAATCCGAAATCCCTCCATCTGCCGGCCAGACGATCGAGGGCGAGGTGCGGAAGGAAACCACGAAGACGTAGGCCGCAACGTAAGGAAGGCCAGAGGCGCGCCCTTCAATCCGCGTCATCGAACCTTCTCTCTTTTCACTCTCGCTTTTACCGCCCGCGCATGTTCGATATCGGCTTTTCCGAGCTCATGGTCATCGCGGTGGTTGCCCTGATCGTGATCGGCCCGGAGCGGCTGCCAAAAGTTGCTCGCACTCTCGGCCATCTGTTCGGACGCATGCAGCGTTACGTGAACGACGTAAAAGCTGACATCAGTCGCGAAATGGAGCTGGACGAGCTGAGAAAGCTCCAGACGAGCATGCAGGACGCGGCGCGTTCTTTTGAACGGTCCGTCACGCAAGAAGTCAATGCGACCGAAGCGGAACTGCAGAAGATCGCGCAGGAGGCGAACACCATGGCGGCCGAGAACCTGGCGCCCACTCCGCCGCCAGCGTCAGCCGGGATCTCACCGCCGGCCGAGACGGGAGTCGCGCCGGCGCCAGGCGAGCTCACGGCTGCCGAGGCGAGCGCGCAGCTCAACCTCGAACTCGATCCGTCTACCGCGTCCAGTGAGAAGCGCGCTTGAGCCGTAAGTGCCGGGCCGCGGCATGAGCGAAGACACCTTCATCTCCCATCTCATGGAGTTGCGCGACCGATTGCTGCGGTCGCTCATCGCGATAGGGATAATCTTTCTGTGCCTGTTTCCATTTGCATCGGAGCTGTACGACCTGCTTGCATATCCGATGATTCAATCATTGCCTCAGGGATCGAAGATGATCGCGACCGGCGTCATCACGCCGTTCCTGATCCCCGTAAAAATTGCGGGCATGGTCGCGTTCCTCGTCGTTCTGCCGTACGTACTCTATCAGGCGTGGGCCTTTGTCGCGCCTGGGCTGTATTCGCACGAGAAGAAGCTCGTCCTGCCGCTGGTCGTCGCGAGCACTGTGCTCTTCGTGCTGGGAATTGCGTTCTGCTATTTTTTCGTTTTCGGTGTGGTGTTCAGCTTTGTCAACCGGATCGCGCCGAAGAGTATCTCGGTTGCGCCGGATATCGAGCAGTATCTGAATTTCGTACTCACCATGTTTCTTGCATTCGGCGTGACGTTCGAAGTGCCGATTGCCGTGGTCCTGCTTGCACGCATGGGCGTCGTAAGCCTGGAGCAATTGAGAAACGTGCGCCCTTATTTCGTGGTCGGCGCGTTCGTCGTTGCTGCGGTAGTCACGCCGCCTGACGTCGTCTCGCAATTGTTGCTCGCGATTCCAATGTGTCTGCTTTATGAACTAGGACTGTTCGCTGCGCGGTTCTTCGTCAAACCGCCGGAGAAAGACGAGTACCGCTCGCCTTCAGACGCCGCGCTCGACGGCGAGCTCGACCGGATCGACACGGAACGTAAGTGAGAAACGGGCAGTGAACCAGCGGTTCCGTCCTGGTTTGTTTTCCGTTGACCGCTGACCGCTGACCGCTGACCGCGCGCTAACGCTGCTGCTCTCGCTGCTGCAGCGGGCGACGTCCAACGATCACTTTGAGGTCGGTCTCGTGCTGGCTGCGCACGACCTTCAAGGTGGCCTGTTTGCCAGGGTTCAGCGCCGCCACAAGGTTCAGCATGCTCGATGAATCGGTAACCGGCTTTCCTTCGACTGCAACGAGAATGTCACCGAGCTTGATGCCCGCTTTATCCGCGGGCGTACCGCGAAAGACTTCGGTAATGAGCGCCCCGCGAATCTCTGGCAGCTTGAACGACTCCGACAGCTCTCGTGTCATGTCCTGCACACCGACGCCGATCCAGCCGCGTGTCACCTGACCGCTTTGCATGATCTGCTCCAGCACCTGTTTCGCGGTGCTGGCGGGAATCGCGAAGCCGATTCCCAGAGACGCGCCCCCCGGCGTGCGCGAATAGATCGCCGTATTGATCCCGATCAGTTGCCCCGTAGTATCGACGAGCGCGCCGCCCGAATTGCCCGGATTGATCGCCGCGTCCGTCTGGATAAAGTTTTCGAAGGTGTTGATGCCGAGATGGCTGCGGCCGGTCGCACTGATGATGCCGAGCGTGACGGTCTGTCCCACTCCGAACGGATTGCCAATCGCGAGGACTACGTCACCCACTCGCGCGTGATCGGACTGGCCGAAGAGAATCGAAGGCAGCGTCGGCAGGTCGATTTTCAAAACGGCCAGGTCAGTTTCGGGGTCGGTGCCCACAACGCGAGCTTTTGCGCGTCGCGTATCGGCCAGCGCGACCTCGATCTCGTCCGCTGCTTCGACCACGTGGCTGTTCGTGATTATGTAGCCCTGCTCGCTCACGATCACGCCCGAGCCGAGGTTCGTGCTCCTTCGGGTTTGTGCATCGAACTGTTCGCCGAAGAAGTGGCGGAACGCGGGGTCATCCATGAAAGGATGCCGCTGCATCTTCATTTCCTTGGCCGTATAAATATTCACCACCGCGGGCATGGCTCGCTTCGCCGCGTCGCTGTACGATGAGATTTTTTTCGCGTCACCTTCGGGCGGCGCCTCACGGATCGTAACGACGGTCCCGCGCGGGCTCCAGGCGAGCAGGTCGGGGCGCAGCGTGGTGACGACGAACAGCGCGGCCACGCAGACCGTCGCAGTTTGGCAGAACACGAGCCACAGCTTGCGGATCATAAGATCGGGGAGTCGAAGTAGGGTGTCCAGCGGTTCGGCTAAAATGCTTGTTTCGGCAGGATCGGACCGGACGCTGATGCAGCGCGCAGAGCTCGACGCCTACCTCGACCAGTACCTGGACGTCGCGAGGTTTCGAGATTATTGCCCAAACGGGCTGCAGGTGGAAGGGACGGCGCATGTCGAATGCATCGTCACCGGAGTTACCGCGTCAGCGGACCTCATCACTGCTGCCATCGACGCGGGCGCGCACGCACTGATCGTTCACCACGGGTATTTTTGGCGCGGCGAAGACATGCGCATCGTGGCTACTCGGCGCCAACGCATTGCTGCGCTCATCGAGAACAACCTCAACCTGTTTGCGTTTCACCTGCCGCTCGATGCTCACCCCGAAGTCGGCAACAACGTTTCGCTGGCACGACAACTGGGTCTCGAGGTTGAGGGCAGTTCCGGCGAGCAGGATCTTGTTTTCCACGGCCGCGTTGACGCCATCATGACCTTGGGCGCTTTCGCACAGCGCATCGAAGAACGTCTCGACCGCAAGCCTCTAGTGATCGGCGATACAGCTCGACCTGTTCGACGCGTTGCGTGGTGCACAGGCGCGGCTCAAGGCTATCTGGACGAAGCCGTGCGCCTCGGTGTAGATGCGTATATCAGCGGTGAAGTCTCAGAACAAACGGTGCACCTGGCTCGGGAGAGCGGGGTTGCATTCATCGCTGCCGGTCATCACGCCACCGAGCGCTATGGCGTGCAGGCGCTGGGCGCGCACCTGGTGCGGCGCTTCGCAATCCGGCACACCCACATCGACATCCCAAACCCGGTCTAGAGGGTCTCATTTATTAGCGCGAAGCGCTGGTAAGTGGCTGACGTGCCGAGCGTTTCTTGCGTTTCGCTTAACTTTTGCGCGCCCGATTGTTAAAATGGGCGTTTTTTCTGCAACTCAGGGACATTCATGGCCGACACAGATTTGGATCGGGCGAAACGGCGCTTTCTCCTGACCGCCACAACGCTTGGGTGCGGCGTCGCGGCTGGCGCTGCAGCAGTGCCTTTCGTCGCGAGCATGTTGCCTTCCGAGCGCGCGAAAGCCGCCGGCGCGCCGGTCGAAGTGGACATCAGCAAGCTCGAGCCCGGCCAGAAGATGATTGTCGAGTGGCGCGGTAAACCCGTATGGGTCGTGCGCAGAACGCCCGAGATGTTGAAGGCGGTGCAGGCGGATGACGAACGGGTGGCAGATCCACAAAGCACGCGCAGTCAGCAGCCGAGCTACGCGAAAAACGAATACCGTTCGCTCAAACCTGACCTGCTCGTCCTGGTCGGGATCTGCACCCATCTCGGGTGCTCGCCGGTCGACCGCCTCGAGCCCAAGCCCGAGCCTTTCGCCGCCGATTGGCACGGCGGATTTTACTGTCCATGCCATGGATCGTTGTTCGATCTCGCCGGTCGCGTTTACAAGAACAAGCCCGCTCCGGACAATCTTACTGTGCCGCCCTACAAACTCGTAGGCGATGCGAAGCTCGTCATCGGCGACGACACGCAGGGAGCTTGAGGATGGCCGCAACAGAACAAAAACTGCCAGTTACCGGCGCGGGCCCGTTCAACGGCGTGCTTACGTGGATCGACCAGCGATTCCCGCTGCTCTCGCTGTGGCGCGAGCACGTTTCCGAGTACTACGCGCCGAAGAACTTCAATTTCTGGTACTACTTCGGTTCGCTGGCGATGTTCGTGCTCGTGCTTCAGATCGTCACGGGCATTTTCCTGGTCATGCATTACAAACCGGATGCGGCGCAAGCTTTCGCATCGGTCGAATACATCATGCGCGATGTGCCCTGGGGCTGGCTCATCCGCTACATGCATTCCACGGGGGCGTCTGCGTTTTTCATCGTCATTTACCTCCACATGTTTCGCGGGCTGATGTACGGATCGTACCGTCAGCCTCGCGAGCTGGTGTGGATATTCGGCATGATCATTTACCTCATGCTGATGGCCGAAGCCTTTTTCGGCTACCTCCTTCCGTGGGGGCAGATGTCCTACTGGGGCGCTCAGGTCATCGTGAACCTGTTCGATGCGCTGCCGCTGATTGGTCCCGATCTCGCGCTTTGGATACGCGGCGATTTCGTGGTGTCCGATGCGACGCTCAATCGCTTCTTTGCTTTTCACGTGATTGCCATTCCGCTCGTGCTGGTTGGACTCGTAGCAGCGCATATCATGGCGCTGCACGAAGTGGGCTCCAATAACCCTGATGGTGTGGAGATCAAGGCGAAGCTCGGTCCCGACGGCCATCCGCTCGACGGCATTCCATTTCACCCGTACTACACGGTCAAGGACACCTTTGGTGTGATGGTGTTTCTGGGCCTGTTCGCAATCGTCCTGTTCTTCATGCCGGAATTCGGCGGCTATTTTCTGGAATACAACAACTTCGTTCCAGCCGATCCCCTGAAGACGCCGCAGCACATCGCACCGGTATGGTACTTCACACCGTATTATTCGATCCTCCGCGCGACGACGGCCGATTTCAAGCTGGTGCTTTCCGCAGCCGCGCTCGCGATGGCCTTTCTGATCGTGCGCAGTCCTTTCCGCGCAAAGACCAAGGCGCTTGCTGTATTCGTTACCGTGGCGCTGCTCGTAGGTTTTTACTTCATCGATGCAAAAGTATGGGGCGTCGTGTTAATGGGTCTGGCAGTCATGATCTTCTTCCTGCTGCCGTGGCTGGACGTGAGTCCGGTGAAATCGATCCGCTCCAAGGGGCCCCTGTACAAGTCGGCGCTTGCGGTATTCGTAGTCGTATTTCTCGTGCTGGGCTATTTCGGGACGCAGCCGGTGAGCCCGTTCGCGACTTACATGGCGCAATTGGGCACGCTGCTGTACTTCGCGTTCTTTTTCCTGATGCCGTGGTATTCGAGAATGGACAAGACCAAGCCTGTGCCAGAGCGGGTGACGGTGTGAGCATGCTGATCATGAAAGCAATGCGAGCCGTTGCACTTCTTTGCGTTCTCGCGCCGGCGCTGGCGCTCGCCTCGGAAACCGAGTTCACGCTCGATCATGCGCCCATCGACGCTCACGATACCGAATCGCTGCAGCGGGGCGCGCGCACGTTCGTGAACTACTGTCTCAACTGCCATAGCGCGAACTACATGCGCTACAACCGGCTGCGCGATATCGGCCTCACGGAGCAACAGATCCGCGACAACCTCATCTTCACCGAGGCGAAAGTGGGTGATCTCATGAAGATTGCCGCCGACGCGAAGGACGCGAAGGAATGGTTCGGGGCTCCGCCGCCCGACTTGACCGTGATCGCGCGGTCACGCTCGTCGGAGGCGGGGTCCGGCAGTGATTGGCTTTATACCTACCTGCGCACGTTCTACCGCGATTCCTCGCGACCCACGGGGTGGAACAACGTGGTCTATCCGAATGTCGGAATGCCACACGCCCTGTGGCAACTGCAGGGCGAGCAAGTCATGAAAGAGGCACAGGCTCCCGGGCCGGGCTATATGAGAACGGTCCAGCAGCTCGCGCTGGACAAACCTGGAACGCTGAAGCCTGTCGAGTTCGATCAGCTTGTAGCCGATCTCGTGAACTACATGACATACATGAGCGAGCCTGCGCGCGAGGATCGCATCACGCTGGGCTTGTACGCGCTGATTGTCATTTCCATCCTGATCGCGCTTACCTACGCGCTCAAGAAGGAATTCTGGAAAGACGTACACTGAGGTCGACTTTATTATGATGACGCTTTACTCCGGCACTACATGCCCTTTCAGCCAGCGCTGCCGTATCGTGCTCTATGAGAAAGGCATGGACTTCCAGATCGTGGATGTCGACCTTTTCAACAAGCCCGAAGATCTCGCGGTGATGAACCCCTACAATCAGGTGCCCGTCCTCGTCGAGCGGGACCTGATACTCTATGAATCGAACATCATCAACGAGTACATCGACGACCGATTCCCGCATCCGCAGCTGATGCCGGCCGATCCGGTGATGCGGGCGCGGGCACGGCTTTTTCTTTTCCGTTTCGAGCAGGAAATGTTCATTCATATCGAATCGATCGAGAAAGGTACTCAGAAGCAGGCCGACAAGGCGCGCACGGTCATCCGCGACAACCTCACGCAAATCGCCCCGGTATTTACCAAACAGAAGCACATGCTGGGTGACGAGTTTTCGATGCTTGATGTCGCGATAGCGCCGCTGCTTTGGCGGCTCGATTATTACGGCATCCAGCTTCCGAAGCAGGCGGCGCCGCTTGCGAAGTATGCGGAGCGTCTCTTCAGCAGGCCCGCGTTCATCGACGCGCTCACGGCGTCTGAAAAGGTCATGAGAAAATAGCGTATGGCGGAAAAATCGACCAAACCCTATCTGATCCGCGCTATTCACGAATGGTGCTCGGATAGCAATTTCACGCCTTACCTCTCGGTCAAGGTCGATGCAAACACGCGGGTGCCGACTGAGCACGTCAAAAACGGCGAGATCGTGCTCAACGTCAGCTATGACGCGACGCATCGCCTCACCATAGGCAATGATGTCGTTCAGTTTTCAGCCCGCTTCAACGGCGTCTCGCGCGAGTGCTCCGTTCCAATCGAAGCGGTGCTCGGCATTTTCGCGCGCGAGAACGGTCAGGGCCTTTTCTTTCCGGCCGAAGAGGCACCGTCTGCAGCGGCAGAGACTCCCAGCGACACACCGACTACACCGCCCAATGGCGGGCGTCCCAAGTTACAAGTCGTAAAGTGACCGCTTGAAAATGTTCTCTATGGAGAGCTGAGGAAAAGCGGCTCGCGATCTGTTACGTGCTTCTGTGTGCGATCGGGCTAACGGATGCGATCGTAATTCGTAAACGCCAGCTGCGTGCCCTCGGCAGAACCGGCGTGTCCCGCCCTCAAAGGCGCGCTGCGCAAAGCCGCTTTAACTCTTGCCACCAGCATCGCATCGTCTATCGTGTCCGTCAAAACAGAGCTTTGCCTGCCATGATTGCGAATACAACGATCGCGATCGCCACGAGCAGAAACAGGAAGAACAGGATCTTCGAAATGCTCGCGGCGCCCGCTGCCACCCCAGTGAAGCCGAAGAACCCCGCGACGATCGAGATCAGAAAAAAGATGAGCGCCCACTTCAGCATGCGTCACCTCGGTGATGACTGTTACCGTCCGCGTCGGAACAAGCCCGCGACGAGTGAGACGACGAAGAGCACGAGGAAGATGAAGAACAGCACTTTGGCGATTTCGGCAGCGCCGGCGGCAATGCCGCCAAATCCGAACAGAGCAGCGACGATTGCAATAACGAAGAACACCGCAGCGTAGTGCAGCATGTTGGATCTCCTTTTTGTGTCCCGCGCCAGCCGCCGACTGACGACCCAACCGGGCTTCACGGTCAGCCGACTGCAATAGCTGTGCCGCTCGTCCCGTGTGACGTACGGGTGACTATGTGCGTGACGCGCACACGGCGGCAAAAAGCTCGGAAGATTGCGCGGGAGAATCCCGCGCCGATGAGATTAGCGAGTAGCGGTGGCGCCGAGCGGTGTGACAGTGCGATGTCGCCCTTTGTGGCGGATCTCAGTCGTGCACGGGACCGATGATGCCATGCCATAGACATATCGCCCGCCAGCGAACGCGACCGGCTGAGTGTTATCCACTTCCCTGACTATCTGTCTTTCAGGCTGCGCGTGTGGCGCAGCTTCCGGCAGGGCCGGGGTCGTCGATTGGGAGTTGTGAGACTTTGGAATACGCCATGGCAGGCGTCGCAATTTACGCATGTTTTCTCTCGAGTGATCGCCGGCGCGGGCGCGGGCGGGTTTATTCAAAAAATGGTGTGTGCCGGTTTCGGGCAAGTACGATGTCGTCCGCCGGATTGTCAGCTGTAATGCAACGCCCATTCCTAAAAAAGCGCGGTTACGGAGCTCAAAAGGGAGCGCTTGTGCAGACCGCCGGCGGTCTTATCGAATGTGCCGTAAGCGATCTGGGCACGTAAGCGACCTCCGTTTCGAGGGCGTTTCGGTGAGCCCGGCTGTAATGAACACCTGTTCTCTGGAAACAAGATGGAATGTTCTAGCATCGGCCATGCCAGATTTAAGGCTCATTTCAGATCAAGGTGTTAAAGAGTGGGTCACAAGTTTTGCGGCGGCGATCTTTACAGCGTTGGGTAAGTTTTACGCTAAAAGGTGTTCGTTTACGCGGCATCGCGGCGCGCTCTATAATTCACCGCCTCGCCGGCATAGCTCAGTTGGTAGAGCAACCGCCTTGTAAGCGGTAGGTCGTCTGTTCGAGTCAGACTGTCGGCACCAGTTACTCGGGTTAGCGCCCGGGCGATTCGAGCAATCGCTCTCTGGTGCCGGCCCGCCGCAAAACCACGACCGCATGCTGTTCGAAGCGTCCGCGTCCGATGCGTAGTTGAAAAGGCGGGCGGCGAACTTATTTAGAGCTAAAAAAGAGCGTCACTCGGTGACGACAGGAGGAAGAGCTGTGATCAAGGTTGAAAACCTGACAAAGGCGTTTGGCCCGAATCTCGCGGTCAATAACGTGTCCTTCAGCGTAGCGCGCGGGGAAGTACTGGGTTTTCTCGGCCCGAATGGCGCGGGAAAATCGACGAGCATGCGCATGATCACCGGATTCATTCCGCCCACGGCCGGCAGCATCACGGTAGGCGGCTATGACGTCGTCGAGACACCGATTCCTGCCAAGCGTCTGATGGGGTACTTGCCGGAGAATGCTCCAGGCTACGCCGATATGACGGTCCGCGGCTTCCTGCATTTCATTGCCGAATTGAGAGGGCTCAAAGGAGGAGCGCGTCGAGCCGCGGTGAACCGGGCAGTGGAGCTATGCTTTCTCGACGCGGTCCTGTATCAGACGATCGACACGCTGTCGAAGGGCTACAAACACCGCACGTGTCTCGCGCAGGCCCTGATCCATGACCCTGACGTGCTGATCCTCGATGAGCCCACGGATGGGCTGGACCCCAATCAGAAGCACGAGGTGCGCAATCTGATCAAGCGCATGGGTGCGAACAAGGCGATCGTCTTTTCGACGCACATACTGGAAGAGGTCGAGGCCGTCTGTTCGCGCGTCATCATCATCGACCGTGGTCGCATCGTTGCCAATGGCACACCCGCAGAGCTGAAGGCCCGCTCGGAGACAGCCGGGGCGGTGCACCTGCGTGCGCGAGGCCCGTCGGCGGTCCTGCACGAGCGCTTGTCCCGGGTGCCCGGCGCTGCCCGGGTAGAAATCATTTCGGAATCGCAGAACGGCGTGGAAGCACGGGTTTATCCCGCCCCATCCGCGACCGCGACGCTGACCCGCAGCGTAGCGGAGCTCGCTGCGCGCGAGGGATGGCAGCTCGACGAGATCCATACGGAAGAGGGGCGGCTCGATGAAGTGTTCCGCACGATCACTCTACCTGACACTGTAAAGGCCGCCGCATGAACGCCTGGGCCAATATCAAAGCCATAATGAAGCGCGAGCTCGGCGGTTACTTCACCTCGCCGATCGCTTACGTCTTCCTCGTCATTTTCCTTCTGCTGACCGGCTTTTTTACATTCACGGTGGGCAACTTCTTCGAGCGCGGCGATGCATCTCTAGTCTCGTTCTTCACATGGCACCCCTGGCTCTACCTGTTCCTCGTTCCCGCGGTTGGCATGCGGCTGTGGTCAGAGGAGCGACGCCTCGGCACGCTCGAGCTTCTGCTCACGCTGCCGATCACGACCTGGCAGGCCATCGTCGGAAAGTTTCTCGCGTCGTGGCTGTTCCTGGCGCTCGCGCTGGCACTGACGTTTCCGGTGATCATCACTGTGAACTGGCTCGGCAATCCGGATAACGGAGTCATCCTGGCCGGATATGTCGGCAGCCTACTGCTCGCTGGCGCGTACCTGGCCATCAGCTGCATGACCTCCGCGATGACGCGCAATCAGGTGATCAGCTTCATTCTGTCGGTCATGATCTGCCTGTTCCTCATACTCGCAGGCTATACGCCCGTCACCGATCTGCTGACGCGTTTCGCAAATCCGATTGTTACCCAGATCGTCGCGGCATTTTCGGTCATGACGCACTTCGAAGGCTTCCAGCGCGGAGTTCTCGATGCTCGAGATGTCATCTTTTTCGCATCAGTGATCGGCTTTGCGCTTTTCACGACCGGCCTGATCATCCGCAACCAGCGCGCAGGTTAAGGACATGAAACGTACTCGTGAAACACTGTGGTATTCAGCGGGTGGCCTGATCGCCCTCTTCGTCATACTCGTCGCGGCGAATTTCATCGTGAGCGCGTTCAACGCGCGGGTGGATCTGACGCAAGGCCACGTGTATACGCTCTCGCCTGGAACCAAAGCGATTCTTTCCAAGCTCGAAGCGCCCGTTCGTATCCGTTTCTACTATACGCAGGGCAGCAATGCCGTACCCGTCGCTCTGAAGACGTTCGCTCAGCGCGTAGAAGACATACTGAACGAGTATCGTTCGGCTTCGAAAGGCAAAGTGATCATCGAGCGGTTCAACCCCGAGCCGGATTCAGACGCTGAGGAGTCGGCTCAGCTCGACAACGTCGAAGGCCAGCAGACGGACACGGGCGAGAAGTTCTACCTGGGTCTCTCTGCATCATTCCTCGATCAGAAGGCGGCAATACCGGTCCTGTCGCCCGACCGCGAGCGCCTGCTCGAATACGACATCACGCGCGCCATCGCTCAGGTATCGGCAACCAAAAAACCGGTCGTCGGCCTGATGAGCGCGCTTCCCGTGCTGGGTCGGCCGTTGAATCCGATGTCGAAACAGCAGCCGACCGAACCGTGGGTGTTCGGTTCGGAGTTGAAGCGCAATTTCGACGTGCGCAAAGTCGAGCTCGACGCGAAAAAGATCGACGATGACATCAAGGTCCTGCTCGTCATACACCCTCGCAATATCACCGAGGAAACCGAGTATGCGATCGATCAGTTCATCCTTCGCGGCGGCAAGCTGATCGCGTTCGTAGATCCGTACGCGTATTTCGATCAGCAGCCCGACCTCCAGAATCCATTCGGCGGAGCGCAGGCGGGTCAATCGACGCTGTATACCCTGTTCAAGGCGTGGGGCATCGATGTCCCGCTCAACCAGGTCATAGCCGATCTCACGTACCCCAGCGGCGCAGGTCCACGGCTGTTGCCAACACTGCTCTCGTTGCCCCCGGAGGCGCTCAATCAGGACGATGTCGTGATGAGCCAGGTGGGCACGATGCTCGTGCCGTTCAGCGGTGTGTTCAAGGGTAAACCCGCTGAAGGCCTCAAGGAGACCGCGCTTGCCCACACCTCGAAGAACTCGATGCTCGTCGATCTCATCATCGCGACGCTTTCCGGCGAGCCTTCGACCCGTGGTTTTCAGCCTTCAGGCGAAGAAAATCCCATTGCGATCCGCCTCGCGGGGAAGTTCAAGACGGCTTTCCCGAATGGCAAGCCGGCCCCGATGATGCCGAGGGATCCGAAAGCGGAAACGCCGAAGACTGACGAGAAGGCTGTGCCGCATCTGCGCGAAGCGGCTGCAGAGAACCAGGTGGTGCTCGTTGCGGATGTCGATTTACTCACCGACGGCGCAGCCGTCGAGGTCCAGGACATGTTCGGCCAGAAACTTGTCGTGCCGCGCAATGGAAATCTGTCGTTCGCGCAGGGGCTGGTCGAGCAATTCTCAGGCGATCAGAACCTGATGAGCCTGCGCAGCCGGGCGTCGTTTACCCGCCCTCTCACTGTCATCCAGAGGATGGAGAGCCGCGCACAACAGCAGTATCTCGGCAAGATCAAGGAGCTCGAAGACAGCGTCAACCAAACTCAGGAGAAGCTGCAGGCGCTGCAGAAAGGAAAACCCGGGGTCGGAACGAGCGCGATACTCACAGCCGAGCAGCAATCCGAGATCGACAACTTTCGCAAGAAAGCGGCCGAGAGTCGTGTGCAGCTCAAAGAGGTGCGCAAGAACCTGCGTGTGGAGAGCGAACGGCTTCAGTTCTGGACCAAGGTGGTCAACATCGGTCTGGTGCCCTTACTGGTCGCGCTTGCCGGGCTCGCCCTTGCGTTTGCCAAGCGACGAAGAATCGCGGCGGCTCAGAGACCGGCGTGATGGCGCAGGCCGATACGGAGATCGTTGAATGACCCGCAAACAGTTCCTGATACTCGTGCTTGCCTTGATCGTACTGGGCGGAGCCGGCTTCGCCCTGTTCTGGCAGGACATCTCGGATTACAGGGCCAGCGGAGCAAAAATAGGCGCAAAGCTGTTGCCCAGCCTCAAAGTGGCTGATGTGGCGCAGATCCAGCTGCGCAGTGCCAAATCCGCCGTGACGCTCATCCGCAAGGAAAACAGTTGGGTCGTGCAGGAGCGCAACGGCTACCCCGCCGATTTCAAAGCAATCAGTGATCTGATCATCAAGCTCGCGGACCTCAAAGTTGTCCAGTCCGAGGTCATTGGGGAATCGCTCCTACCCCGAGTCGAGCTCGTGGAACCCGGCAAGGGCGAAGGCGCCGGCACACAGATCGAGCTCAGGGACGCGGCGGGCAAACTGCTCGCGAACGTTGTTCTCGGCAAGATCATTCTCAAGAAGGATCCGGGCAATCCCCTGCCCAATGCGCAGAACGGAGTACCGGCCGGGCGCTACGTGCGTTTTCTCGAGGGCAAGGATCGCGTGGTCGTCGTCTCGGATCCGCTCAGTATTGCGGAGGCACAACCCGGCCGCTGGCTGGACAAGGATTTTTTCAAAGCCGATCGCATCAAGACGCTGGCCGTCGCGAATGAAGGCGGCACGCCCTGGAAGATCACGCGCGATGTCGAGTGGGGTCAGTGGAAGTTTGCCGGCGGCGGCGATCTCGATGCGAGCTCCGCTGTGGGCGCGGTTAACGCGCTTGGCAATCTGACGTTCAATGACGTGGCCCTCGACGTCAAGCCCGACAATCCTTCGCGGGGCACGGTGACTGCCGAGACGTTCGACAATCTGATCTATACGCTGCGTATAGGGAAAGCCACAAGCGGCGAGGACTATCTCGTCGGTGTGACTGTGTCGGGTGAGGCGCCGCGCGAGCGTCAGGCCGAAAAAGATGAAAAGGCCGAACAGAAAGGACAACGCGACAAGGATTTTGCAGAAACTCGCAAGAGGCTCGAGTCACGCGTGGGACGTGAGAAGGCGCTTGCGCAGTGGACGTATGTCGTAGAGGCAAAGCAGATCGCGCCTCTGCTGAAGACGCGCGAGCAGATGTTGGCGCAGCGTAAGCCGGATGCCGAGGACGGCGGTCCTGCCCAGTCCACACGCGCGAAGGCGAAACCGGGCAAGGGCAAGCGGTAAGCTCGTCTGCGGTCAGCTAAGACGTAGGCCGTCAGCGGTCAGCCGTAACCACTCGAGTCTCGGAGCCACTCGCATCCGAGATCGGCGCGGAACGTAAGGATTGCGGAGCATTCTTTCCGCCGACCGCTGACGGGTTGACGCAGGTATTCGCGCCGAGTAACGTACGGCCTCCTCGTAAAGGACTCCAAGCATCATGAGATGGCATCGCTTTCCCAAGTCGCCGGTTTTTCCTGCGGGGCACAAGTGGGAGATCGAGAAGCGCAAGGGTGGTTACGAATCCGATGTGACCGCGCTCGTGCGCAGCATGCTCGAGGACGACACCATACGCGAGGACCAGCGTGCCGCCTGGGAACGCTGGCGCAACGAAGCCGGTTCCAAAAGCGGCTCGTAAGCACCGCCGCCGGCTCACGGCTTGCGGGTAACGTGCGCAGCATGATTGCTCACTGCTTCGAGCACCCGCGTTCCGTCTGCATTCCTGATTTCGGTGCGAACGACTGAAAAGCTGCGCCCCGCGTGCATCACTTTCGATCGCACTTTCAGCACGCTCCCCTGACCGGGACTGATATACCACGCGGAAATGTTCGACACTGCGGGATGGCGCGGCACTGCGGCGCTGGCAGTCGCTTGCGCGAGCCCGAACAGTAGCCCACCCTGCACGTGACCCACGCGGTTCCCGATCTGGGGGGTGACTTTTACGCGGCAGACCGATCCTGATTGCGTCTGCCTTGGCGATATTCCCCAGAAGTGCTCGATGAATGCACGCTCCGAATTCGTGCTCGATCGCGCGGCTTCAGCGGCATGCAACACTGTGCGCTCATTCGTGTCGAGGTCTTGCAGATCGAGTGGAGCGGCAGCGGCCTCCCCTTGCCTTTGCCACGGCAGCGGTGCCAGCTTGACGCCCGACGGTGGCGGCAACACCATGAACGTGCCGTTTGCGTAAGCAACGATCTGTCCATCGCTCGAGAGCACTCCGCGCGTGAGTGCGTGCGGCACAGCGTCGCCCGCAAAGAACCCCTCGAGCCGCGCTACCATGCTCATATCGCCACGCGGCGCGTGACCGGTGTACTGAATGCTCAGATGCACTGTGGCCTGCCTCGCTCCTGGCTCGATGGCGAGCCGCGGCGCAGTTGCCAATGCCGAGTCGACGAGTATTGCCAGCGCAGTCGGGTGCACGCTGCCGTCTATACCGCGACAGTGCGGACCTGCTTTCAACGCGTGCTCGATGTCCGTTTTCCCGATTCGCGGCCAGGTCAGTTCGAGAAAATAGCCTGGCAGGTGAAAGCCCGGCTGGCGGTTCGCCGCGAGCGCGGCGAGCACGCGCTCGCTGAGGCGTTGGGGGTCTATGCGAGCATCAGAGGATTGTTTTGAAGACACGACGTTTGGAGCCTGATGGTTCACTCACCACGCATCTACGCAGAAAACAGCGACGAATTGCGGCAAGCATGTGCGTTTCCGGAATGAGTGTTCACCTTCTTCAGACAAAGCACTTGCTAGCGCGCCGCGATGCCGAGTTTTGCGTAGATCGGCAGCATGTGGCGTCGGATTTCAGCGCGCTTGTACGCAAGGTAAAGCCCGGCGAGTGCGCAGGATATGCCGCCGGCAGTCAGCGTCAGCGCGACCCCGATCCGGTCCGCCATGGCACCCGCCGCAATGGCGCCGAGCGGCGACGCGCCGAGGAACGCAACGGTGTAGAGGCTCATCACGCGTCCTCGCTTGTCATCATCGACGATCGTTTGCAGGATCATGTTCACCGATACCGAGGTCACCAGTATGCCAAATCCAATAATCGCGAGCAGGGGTAACACGACGGATACGGCACCGGCCCACGAGAGGAGGGCGAGCGCAGCGCCCGCTGCGATGCTCGCGTATGAAATGATGCGCACGAGACCTCGTACATTCGCGCGCGACGCGAGAAACAGTGTCCCCGAAAGCGCGCCGAACCCGGCCGCACCCACTAGAAATCCCATCACGTTCGCGCCGCCGCCGTAGACTTCGCGCACGAGCACCGGCATCAGCGTCATGTAAGGGGTGGCGAGAAGGCTCACCACGGCAAGCACGCTCAGCAGCAGCCGTATCGGTACCGAGCGCCAAACATAGTTGAAGCCTTCGCGCAGGCCGCTGAGGACCGGTGCATGGGTGGCGGGCCGTGGACTCGCCCGGACGCGAATCATCATGAAGCTCACGAGTACCCCAACGTACGTGAGGGCGTTAATCGCGAAGCATGCGGGTTCCCCGTAAGCGGCAATGACGATCCCGGCCAGAGCCGGGCCGATCAGGCGTCCGGTATTGCCTATGAGTGAAGTGACCGCTATTGCATTCGGTAGATCCTGCTTGCCGCCAACGAGCTCCAGAAGATAGGCGTGACGCATCGGGATCTCGATCGCGACGAGCACGCCCATCAGCATCGACAGCGTGATGATGTGCCAGGGCGCGATAAGTCCGGAGATCGCGAGGGCTGCAAGCGATAGAGCCTGCAGCATCTCGAGGACTTGCGTGGCGAACATCGTGCGATGAAGGTTCGCGCGGTCGGACCACAAGCCTGCGAGTGGCGCGAGCAGAAGAATGGGCACGCTTCCGGCAAAGCCCAGCACGCCGAGCAGCGTCGCCGAGCCCGTCATGCGGTACAGCAGCCAGCTTTGTGCAATCGACTGCATCCAGTAGCCGATGAGCGCGCACACCTGGCCCGACGTAAACAGCGCGAAGTTGCGATGCTTCAGCGCCCGGAAGATGGTAAGCCGCACGGAGTCCGGAATGCGAGAAAAGGCGCAATTCTATCGCGCTTCGCCCACATCCTCGCGCGCTACAATCGGAGCCAGCAATGAACAACGAACGCTTCGCTGCGGAAACACCTCGCATTCGGCTCTACCAGCTCTTCGCTCTAATCCTCCTGTGGAACAGCGGTTACAAGGGCGCGCGCGTTTTGAACACCCTCTATGCGCTCGAGCTTGGCGCGAAGCCGTTCGAGATCGGCCTGCTGCTTTCAACGTATGGACTTTTTGCGCTTGTGCTTGCGGTGTACGCCGGGCGTGTCTCCGATCATTACGGTGTGCGCATGCCGGTCGTGGGCGGCGTCATCATGTCGGTCGCAGGCATCCTGTTGCCGTACTTCTGGCCCGGCCTCGCGGCGGTTTTTATCTCCGCAGCTATTACTGGGACCGGATTCATCTTCGTTCAGGTGGGGCTGCAGACGCTGACCGGTTCACTTGCGGGTGGAGCGGCACGCACGCGCAATATCAACTCGTACGCGCTGGTCGTCTCGACGGCTGATTTTCTTGGTCCGGTCGTCGCCGGCTTCGCAATCGACCATGCTGGATACGTTGCGACGTATCTCTGGCTGGGTTTGCTGAGCTCGACAGCGCTGGTCGGACTGGTTTTCACCGCGAAGAGCTTCCCGAAGGGAGCCGGCGCTGCCGCAGGCAGGGCGAACCGCCGCATGATAGATCTCATGCGCGTCCCGAACCTGAGACGTGTTTTCATCGCCAGCGCGGTGGTGATGACAGGGCTCGACCTGTTTCAGCTGTACATGCCACTCTATGGTCACGACCTCGGATTGTCGGCGTCTGCGATCGGGCTCGTGCTGGGCTCATTCGCGGTGGCAGGCTTTGTGACGCGCGCAATCATGCCGCTGATAGTCAGTCGAGTGGGAGAAGAACCGGCTCTTGTTGGCTCGATCGCGACGGCGGCAGCGACTTTCGTGCTGATACCTTTGGTGACGAATGGTTATGCACTCGGCGCGATCAGCTTCGCGCTGGGGCTGGGCATGGCGATGGGTCAGCCGCTTTCGGTCATTCTCGCTTATAACTACTCGCCGCCAGGCCGTGCGGGGGAAACGATAGGTCTGCGTATCGCGATCAACAATTCCATGCATGTCGTCGTGCCGACTGCAATGGGCGGGTTGGGCTCGGTGCTCGGCATCGGCCCGGTGTTCTGGTTGAGCTCGGCGATGCTCGGCGTGGGAGCGTACATGAGCCACCGGCGCGGGGCATAGCAGTGCCGCCCGTCTACCTGGTGCTGTTGATCGTGCTGCTTAACATGACGTCCTACCGCGGCAGTCGCGTCATCGTCACTTTGTTTGCTGTGGATCTCGGAGTGCCGCAATTTTATATTGGCGTTCTCGCCGCGATGTTCTCGGTATTTCCGTTGATGTTCGGCCTGTACGCGGGCAAGCTGACCGACCGGCTCGGAGTGCGAACGCCGATGGTGGGCGGCTCGGTGGGCGTTGCTCTAGGTCTACTGGTGCCTTATTTTTTCCCCAACCTGGCCGCGCTATACGTGTCTGCGGCACTCATGGGCGCCTCGTGGGTGTTCTACAACGTGTGCGCCCAGAATCTCATCGGGGACTTGAGTGACGCCGACTCACGAGCCAAAAATTTCAGCAACTATGGCCTGGTCATGGCCGGCGGCAGCTTCGCGGGGCCGCTGCTGGTCGGCTTTTCGATCGACCATCTGGGGTACGCACCGTCTTACCTGGTCCTTGCTGCGGTGACGTTTAGCGCCGCAATCGTGACCCTCTACCTGCGCGTGCCGTCGTCGCACACGGAGCACTCGCGCCGTGATGACGACCACGCCTCGTATTCGGCGAGTCTTTTGAAGAACGTACCGTTGCGGCAAACATTGATCACCAGCGGTATCGTGCTGACGGGTACCGACCTTTTCCAGTTCTATATGCCGATCTACGGCCGCGCGATCGGTCTTTCCGCTTCTGTGATCGGCATCATCCTGGGCATGTTCGCTGTTGCTGCGTTCGTGGTACGGCTCATCATGCCGCGGCTCGTCAAGCGCTACGGCGCAGACACCGTGCTGGTGGGGTCGCTCTATATGGGGGCCGCCGCGTATGTGCTGTTCCCGATATTCGAGACGCCGATCCTTCTGGCTGTGATGGCGTTCGTGCTCGGACTCGGGATGGGCTGCAGCCAACCCGTGAGTCTCATGCTGATTTACGATAGAGCGCCGCCCGGTCGCTCGGGAGAAGCGCTCGGCTTGCGGCTCATGATCAATAATTTCACGCACATCGCTGTGCCGATGCTCTTCGGCTCGCTCGGAACTGCTTTCGGCCTAGCGCCGGTGTTTGTCGCCAACGCTGCGATACTCGGTGCAGGCGGCCTCTTGAGCCGACGGGCGCAGCGCCGCCTGACGCGCACTCCGCCAAGCTAATGGACGCAGCATATAATCGACGCATTTTCCCGGAAGGCGGCGCATGAAAATCGCAGTGATCGACGATTACCAGGGCGCATTTGCAAAGACGAAGGCTTATCCGCAGCTGAAAGATCACGATGTCACCGTTTACAACGACACGCAAAAAGACCCGGAGAAGCTCGCAGCACGGCTGAAGGACGCAGAGGCAGTCGTTCTGACGCAGCAGCGCTCGCCGTTTCCACGGACGATCATCGAGCGTTTGCCCAAGCTGAAGCTCATCAGCCAGACCGGCAAGAACGCATATCACATCGATCTCGCCGCGTGCACCGAGAAAGGCATCGTCGTATCAGCCGGTGGCGGCGGCGGCCCGAACCCTACGGCTGAGCTCACGTGGGCGATCATTCTGGCGGGGCTGCGCCACATACCAGAAGAAGTGCAGCACATGAAGGAGGGTAAGTGGCAGAGCACCGTCGGCGTAGGGCTGAATGGCAGGACACTCGGCGTATACGCCTACGGACGCATTGGTAGCATCGTCGCCGGAGTGGGCCGGGCATTCGGCATGAAAGTCACGTGCTGGGGTCGCGAGGCCTCAACCGCAAAAGCGACAGAGGCGGGATACGCGGTGCCGGCAACCCGTGAAGCATTCTTCGAGACCGCCGACATCATCAGACTGCACCTGCCGCTCAACAAGGACACGCGCGGCATCGTCACGGCGCAGGATCTCGCGCGTATGAAACCCACGGCGCTGATCGTGAATACCAGCCGGGGCCCTATCATCGCAGCCGGCGCGCTCGAGCAGGCGCTCAAGAACGGGCGTCCTGGGAGAGCCGCGATCGACGTATACGATAGCGAGCCGGTCTACGACGCAAACTACCCGCTGCTAAAAATGAAAAACGCGATCTGCACGC
>JAQGNH010000028.1 GCA_028291945.1 Betaproteobacteria bacterium | reverse complement strand
GGCTAGTCTATTTTCGCACCGGCGAATTTGACGACCTTCGCCCATTTCTCGGTTTCAGCAGCATGCAGCTTCCAGAAGTCGGCAGGGCTGCCCGCGATCGGATCGCCACCAAGCTCGGCGAGTCGCGCTTTCATCGTTGGATCAGCGAGCGCGGCGTTGATCTCGCGATTGAGCTTCTGAATGATGGCGGGCGGCGTGCCTTTGGGAACGGACATGCCGAACCACGCGCTCGCTTCATACCCCGGCACCGAATCGTTCACTGTCGGCACATCGGGCAGCGCAGGTGATCGTTTCAGCGTCGTTACCGCGAGCGCTCTCAGCTCACCGCCTTTGATGTGTCCTATAGAAGAGGGAAGGTTGTCGAAGAGGACGTGCACCTGACCCGCGATCAATTCGATCAACGCGGGACCGGCGCCCTTGTACGGCACATGCTGCATCTCGATACCGGTCATGGCCTTGAACAGCTCGCCGGACAGATGTACCGATGTACCGCTCCCCGATGACGCCATATTCACCTTGCCCGGATTCTTCTTGGCGTAGGCAATGAACTCAGGCACCGTTTTAGCGGGGAACGCGCGCGGTACTTCCATGACGTTCGGCACGCGCACGAGGCCCGCTACGGGCTCCATGTCGCGCAGAAAGTTGAACGGCAGCTTGGTGTACAGCGAAGCATTGATCGCGTTGGCGGGATTCACCAGGAAAACCGTATAACCGTCGGGCGGCGACTTGATGGCGAGCTCTGTGCCGATGTTGTTGCCGCCGCCGGGGCGATTATCCACCACGAATTGCTGACCGGTGCGCTGCGTAAGCCACTGGCTCATGATGCGTGCGAGGATGTCGGTCGTGCCTGCGGGTGTGTAGGGCACGATCCAGCGCACCGGACGGGCAGGGTAGGTTTCCGCAGCGTAAAGGCTACTCGTCGCTGCGATCAAACCGGCGCAGCATGCAAGTGCGATCGTGACCACGTTCTTCATACGTACGACTCCTCGGTTGTGGTTGTTTGATGGACGACGGAATTCAACCGTAGCCAGGGATACACCCGAGCGATCGGGTTGACCCGCGAAAAATTATGGCATAGTCGCACGCTCCTGCCCGGCAGACACTGATTGTGGAGAGGCGGCCAGTGCAGTGCTGTGCGACAGCACCGTCTCCGGATCCCATGCCGTGAACTCGGCGGACTCGTCATGTGGGTGCCGGGCGGCGTGCCTTATGTCGCTGCTGCTCGCGTCCTTCGCGGCCCGGTGGTTCACGGAAGGAAATTCGGCGAAGCGCCCGAGCGAATCGCCAGGCGGCGCGTGAGGCCTCGGCTCGCGTTAGCATAATGGGGTCCGGACAACGACCTCGAGGGGCTATGGAACAGAGATATGGCATGACACCGGCAGTGCTGCACTGGCTGCTGGCATTGTTCGTGTTCGCCTTGTACGGTCTCGGCTGGTACATGGTCAACATTCCTAAGGGCACGCCGCCGGTCGCATATTTTTACAACCTGCATAAGTCGATAGGCATCGTCGCGGCAATACCGATCGGACTGCTGATCTGGTGGCGCACTACCCACGTTCCTCCACCTCTGCCAGGGACGCTTTCAGAATGGGAAGCCCGGGCTGCGCACATCAATCACGTCCTGTTTTACGTGTGCCTCGTTCTACTCGTTGCAAGCGGATTCATCGAGTCGAACTTCACCAAATACGGCATCAAGTTTTTTGGCCACCCGCTGCCGGTTCTGGGCTGGGACGATCGGACCCTTTACCGGATTTTCAACCGCTTTCACGTATATCTTTCGCACTTTTTCGTGGTGCTGATCGCCATACACGTCGGCGCAGCGCTCAAGCATCTCCTGTTCAATCGGGATCAGGTGTTCCAGCGAATGATCCCCGGAAGATCTCAGCTCTGATGAGTGCTCGCAGATTGTTGCGCGCTGCCATTCTTCTTCGTAGCTGACAGGGCCGGCGACCGCGGAGCCACCAAGGGGTTACCGCGATGAGGCGCGGCGCGCGCAGGCAAGCTCAGCGAACTGCGACACCCCATGGCAGGTTGCCGACTGCGATATCGGCGAGTTTCTTTTCGCTTTCGGTATCGATAACCGAAACCGAATTAGAGCGGCCGTTGGCGACGTACAGCTTGCGGCCATCGGGCGTGATGGCCATGTTCCACGGCCGTTGCCCCACGGGTATATTCGCAACGACTTTATTCGACGGCACATCGATCACCGAAACCGACGCTGAGCGGCCGTTGGACACGTACACGCGGTTACCTTGCGGATGCATCACGACGCCATTGGAGAATTCTCCGGCTTTGATCGATGCGATGACGCTGCGCGTGGGGACATCCACGGCGTAGACCATACTCTCGACTTCGCACGCGATATAAGCGCGTCGCGAGTCCGGCGTGAAAGCGATGCCACGCGGGCGCTGACCGACCTTGATTGCCCCCACTTGCGCGCGCCTGGCGACGTCGATCACTTCCACGGTATCGGCTTCCTCGGCACTGACGTAGAGCCAGGCACCATCGGGGCTGAATACCGCATGCTCCGGGTTCTTGCCTTTGACGGGAATATTCGCGACAACCTGCAAAGTAGCCGTATCAATCAAAGCGACGCTGTTGCTTTCTTCCACCGCAACCGAAAGAGTCTTGTTGTCACGCGAGAGATAAACGCCTTCCGGCGACTTGCCGAGCGCTACTTGCGCAGTCACCGCGCGGTTCTTCAAATCGACAACTTTGAGTGCGCTGCTCGGGAGATCGCTGAAGTAGAGAAGCGTCGGGCTTGCTGCGATACCTCGCGGGCGACCACCCGTTTTGATTTCACCAACCGTCGCGTCGGTTGCGGTATCGATGATCGATATCGTTCCGGAGCCTTCGTTGGGCACGTATGCGTACGGCTCGGCGTCGGCCGATGCGACCGAGCTCAGTGCAAGAGCGCACGCGAAGCTACGGATGATCTTGAAATTAACCCGCATGCACTTTTCCTCCCAGGTGCGAGCGACGAAGGAATTACGGGCAAGAAAAAGCCCGGCCAGAGCCGGGCGAGTGCGGGGTAAAAAAACTGACCCCGCGAGGAGGAAACTCATGAAACAAGTCAACGCCATTCTCGCCCCCTAATCTTTCTACAGCCTTACGGAAAATTCCAGTCCGCTCCTGCGCTCCGCTGCGGCGCAATGGCACGCTTATGCGCCTTGCGGCGCTACGCAACAATCCGCAGCCCCTTCTCACGACTTCGAGGGTGGGCTTTTACAGCGCTTCGGCGGCGTAATCAGCAAGACGCGAGCGCTCCCCACGCATGAGCGTGATGTGGCCGCTGTGCGCCCAGCCCTTCATGCGATCGACGACATACGTCAGTCCGGAGCTGCCTTCGGTCAGGTAAGGCGTGTCAATTTGCGCGATGTTGCCGAGACACACCACCTTGGTACCGGGGCCCGCACGTGTGATCAATGTTTTCATCTGCTTCGGCGTCAGGTTTTGCGCTTCGTCGATGATCAAGTACTTGTTGATGAACGTGCGGCCCCGCATGAAGTTGAGCGACTTCACCTTGATGCGCGAGCGAATGAGATCCCGCGTGGCGGCGCGTCCCCACTCACCGGCCTCGTCGTCGGTCTTATTCAGCACGTCGAGATTGTCTTCCAGCGCACCCATCCACGGATTCATTTTTTCTTCTTCCGTCCCGGGAAGAAATCCGATGTCTTCGCCGACGGGCACCGTCACCCGTGTCATGATGATTTCGGAGTAGGTCTTGTGCTCGAGCGTCTGCATCAGACCCGCGGCGAGCGTGAGCAGCGTCTTGCCGGTACCGGCCTGGCCGAGCATCGTCACGAAGTCGATATCCGGATTCATCAGCGCGTTCAACGCAAAGTTCTGTTCGCGATTTCGCGCCGTCACGCCCCAGACATTATTGCGCTGGTGGCTGTAATCCTTGAGCGTCTGCAGCACCGCTGTCTTGCCGCTCACTTCCTTGACCTGCGCGTGAAACGGCTTCTCGTCTTCGAGATAGACGAACTCGTTCACGATCAAGCTCGAGGACAGCGGCCCGCGCACCCGATAAAAGGTGCTGCCGCTCTGTTGCCACGATTCCATGTCCTTGCCGTTCTTTTCCCAGAAATCGGCCGGCAACTCGCGCGTCCCGCTGTACAGGAGATCGGTATCTTCGAGAACCTTGTCGTTGAAGTAATCCTCTGCGGCCAGGCCTACTGCGCGGGCCTTGATACGCATGTTGATATCTTTCGACACCAGGATCACCTGCCGCTTGGGATGGGCTTCCTGTAAATACATCACGACACCGATGATTTGGTTGTCCGCTTTCCCGGTGCCGGTCGGCAGCCGGTCAGGCAACGTGCTCTTGATCGCTTCGGTCTGCAGAAAAAGCTTTCCGCCCGCGTTCTTGTCGCCGTGGCGCTCGAGCGGAACGCCCTCCGCGATGCTCGACTCTGCGGCGCTCACCAGCTCGTCGAGATAGCGGCTTGCCTGCCGCGCGTTGCGTGCGACCTCCGTCATACCTTTCTTGTTGTTGTCGAGCTCCTCCAGGATGGCCATCGGGATGTAGACATCGTGTTCCTCGAAGCGGAACAGGGAGGTGGGATCATGCATCAGCACATTGGTGTCGAGCACGAACAGCTTGGCGGAGGTGGAAGGGAAACGGGTGACGTTGGACGCAGGCTTGCGCTGGATCATGGACCTCCCGAGATGCAGTGTTAAGTGGCCAGTGTTTAATCTTAAGCGGCCCCGAGCCGCTGAAAACTAAAGACTGAACACTCAATCGTGTGTTATTGCAGGGTCTTTACGAATTCGAGGACCTCCTGTACATGCCCGGGAACTTTGACTCCGCGCCACTCCCGGCGTACCACGCCGCGAGCGTCGACCACGAAAGTGCTGCGCTCGATGCCACGCACTTTCTTGCCATACATGTTTTTCATTTTGATGACATCGAAGAGCTTGCACGCGCTTTCTTCCGAGTCGGACAGCAGCTCGAAGGGGAAGCTCATTTTCGATTTGAAGCCTTCGTGCGACTTGAGGCTGTCGCGCGAAATGCCGTAGACGTCGCAGCGGTGCTTCTGGAACTCAGGGTATAAATCGCGAAACTGCTGTCCTTCCGTCGTGCAGCCGGGCGTATTGTCCTTGGGGTAGAAGTAGAGGACGAGAGTCCGGCCCTTGGCGTCCGCGAGGCGGAAGGTTTTGCTTCCGGTCGCGGGAAGCTCTAACTCAGGCGCAGGTTGATCTAGCATTGCTTCGACTATGTTGAATGAAACTGACGCGCGGTGCAAGAGATTCGACGCGCCTCTTAGACGTTATGCGCTGCGGTGTTTTCGACGATCGCTGCAGCGATGCGTTCGAAATCGTCGTCGCTCACATCGCGCAGCGTGTAACGCGCCGCACGCGGGAGCGCGGGATAGTGTTTCAGGATAGCGCGCGTGTACGCCGGATCGTAATGCTGCACGAGCAACTCTTCGACGAATGCATCCCACGCTCCGCGGTGCGCCATGTCCTGCCAGCGCTCGATCCGGTGTTTACCGTGCAGAGGCGCAAGGCATTCGAGTTGCACCCCAAGCAGCGCAGGCTCCGAGATGTAATGAGAATATTCTGCTTTGAGGAGCTCGACGCGCACTGGCACCGGCGCTTCGAGCACGAGACACTCGCTCGCCCACATCGCGTCGATCAGCGCATCCACGACGCGAAGCCGGCCGATTTTCTTGCTTTCGGATTCGACGAACACGGGCCGATCAGGGTCGAAGCCGCGAAGCTCATTCCATACCAGGCTGTCGAACATTTTCTGTGTGGGCTGGGGCTCGTCCGGCATGTTTCCGAGAACCGAGCCGCGGTGCGCTGCGAGCGCTTCGAGATCGAGGACCTGAGCACCGGCGGCACCGAGCGCCCGCAGCGTTCGGCTTTTACCGGTGCCGGTCATGCCGCACACCACGCGCCATGTGAAACGACGCGGCAGAACATCGAGATCGGCAACGACCGCGTGGCGGTAGGCCTTGTAACCGCCTTCGAGACGTCCGACGCGCCAGCCGATCTGCGCGAGCACGTGGGCCAGCGCGTCGCTGCGGCCGCCTCCACGCCAGCAATAGACGAGCGGGCGCCAATCGCGCGGACGGTCGTGGAATTGCTCCCGCAAATGCCGTGCGATGTTCGCGCTGACGAGTGACGCGCCGAGCTTCTTCGCGTCGAATGACGAAGTCTGCTTGTACAGGGTGCCGACGAGCGCACGCTCGCTGTTATCGAGCACGGGGCAGTTCAACGCGCCCGGTACGTGATCCTCGCCGTACTCGCTTTCGGAACGGACGTCGATCACCTCGTCAAATTCGGACAGTTGTGCTACGGTAGCCTGAATCGGCGCGCGTCCGCTCCTCGTCTGACGCGAATCTACATCAACGCGTTGGCGCATCGAATCAGGGTGTTTATCTCCGGATAACACTCCGCCATGCGCGAGCCGCCGCTCCTCAACGTGTTTTGCCATTCTCAAAGTTTACGGTAAATCATGAATCAACCCATCGAAGCCGCAGCCGTCAGACTTACGCAGCTCTCGCACGGCGGCGGCTGAGGCTGCAAGCTGACGCCAGCGTTGCTGAGCGAAATCCTGTCGAAATCACCTGCGACCAGTGCTTTCCCGAACCTGCTCGTCGGCACCGAATCGTCCGACGACGCGGCTGTGTATCGCATCAACGACAGCCAGGCCATCGTTGCGACGACGGATTTCTTTATGCCGATCGTCGACGATCCCTTCGATTTCGGCCGCATCGCTGCGACCAACGCGATATCGGACGTGTATGCGATGGGAGGCAAGCCTTTCATGGCGCTCGCGTTGCTGGGCATGCCGGTCGGCAAAGTGTCGGTCGAGGTCATCCAACGCATCACGGCCGGAGGGCAGGCCGTGTGCGATGCCGCCGGGATTCCGATCGCCGGCGGCCATTCCATCGATTCGCCCGAACCTATTTATGGCCTCGTCGCGCTCGGCCTCGTGCATCCCGATCGGGTGAAGCGCAACGACCGCGCACAAGCCGGCGATGTGCTGATACTCGGAAAAGCGCTCGGCGTCGGTATCATGAGCGCCGCTCTCAAGAAAGGCGAGCTCAAACCGAAAGCGTACGAGCAGATGATCGAGAGCACGACGCAGCTGAACACGCCCGGAACCGTATTAGGCGAAATGGACGCCGTACACGCGATTACAGATGTAACCGGATTCGGGCTGCTCGGGCATCTGATGGAAGTCTGTCGCGGGTCCCGTGTCCGCGCCCGAATTCGTTTCGAAGAGCTGCCGATACTGAGCGCGGCGCGTCATCTCGCCGAGCAGGGATACGTCACCGGCGCGTCGGACCGTAATTGGGCGAGCTTTGAATCGAGCGTGACCTTACCTGACAGCGCACCGCTATGGCATCGCAGAATGCTGACGGATCCGCAGACCAGCGGGGGCCTGCTGGTCGCATGTGCGCCCACTTCGGTACGCCAGGTGCTCGACGTGTTCGCAGCGCAAGGGTTCAGACATGCGCGTGTCATTGGCGAGCTGACGGCCGGCACGCCCGCAATCGAAGTGAGCTGATCGAACCTCTTGACGCCCCGCGTCGCTAGCGCTTCAGCAGCGGCTTCAGGCCTTTCCAGATCGTGTCGAGCATCAGCCCCTGGGCTTCCATCGTCGGGTGAACGCGATCGGGCTGGAAGTAACTCGCGTCTTCGGCGAAGCCTTCGAACAGAAACGGCACGAAAGCCGTCTTTTGGGAACGCGCGAGGTCGACATACGTCTGCTGGAACTTTTCGGTATAAGCCGTGCCGTAGTTGGGTGGCAGACGCATCCCCACGAGCAGCACCCGGGCCTTCGCCTGACGGCTTGCATCGATCATCGTTTCGAGATTGCGCCGCATGATGTCGAGGCTTTGTCCGCGCAAGCCATCATTTGCGCCGAGCTCGAGCACGACGATGTCCGGCTGATGCGTTTTCAGCGCTGCTTTGAACCGGGCCGCTCCGCCAGCAGTCGTTTCGCCGCTCACGCTCGCGTTCGCGACGCGGTAGTCGAAATGTTCATCGTGCAGGCGTTTTTCGAGCAGGCTCGCCCAACCCCGCTGCTGAGGCAGGCCGTAGCCGGCGGAAAGGCTGTCGCCGAAGACAAGAATGGTGGCAGCGGAAGCGGGACCCACAACGAGCGCAAGAGCAAAAATCAAAATGAAGCGTGACAGCATGATCGACCAGGTTGGCGAAACGATTATTCGTGCCGCGGGCATTGGAAAAACGGTGCCCAACGGAGCCTCCGGGTTGACCATACTCAGCGACATAAGTTTCGACGTGCGCGCGGGCGAGGCCGTGGCGATCGTGGGCGTCTCGGGTTCGGGCAAGTCCACACTGCTCGGCCTTATGGCAGGCCTCGACGCACCGACCGAAGGTTCGATTCACATCGACGGTCACGATCTTTTCGCGCTCGACGAAGACGGCCGCGCGGCGCTGCGCGCACGCATGGTCGGCTTCGTATTTCAGTCGTTTCAGCTGTTGCCGGCGATGACCGCACTCGAAAATGTCATGTTGCCGCTCGAGCTCGCCGGGGCACGTAGCGCGCAGGTTGCTGCGCGCGAGATGCTCGCCCGCGTTGGGCTCGGCGAAAGACTCGAGCACTATCCCAAACAGCTGTCGGGCGGCGAGCAACAACGTGTCGCCATTGCGCGCGCTTTCGTTACGCGGCCTGCGCTTCTGTTCGCCGATGAACCGACGGGCAATCTCGATGCTGCCACCGGGAGCCAGGTGATCGATCTCATGTTCCAGCTCAATCGAGAGCGTCGAGCGACCCTGCTGCTGGTCACGCACGATGAGGCGTTGTCGCAGCGCTGCGATCGGGTGCTGCGGCTCGCCGCGGGGCGGCTTGTCGACGGCAGCGGAACGCCATGAGTATTGTGCGCGAGCTCGTGCTCGCCCTGCGCCTGCTCTGGCGCGACCACCGCGCCGGGGAGCTCGCCCTGATCGCCATCGCGATCGTCATCGCAGTCGCCAGCGTCACCACGGTCGGTTTTTTTGCCGACCGGGTGCAGCACGCGCTCGGCCGCCAGGCGAATCAGCTGCTCGGCGCAGATCTTGTCATCGTCGCCGACAGACCGATCGCCGGCGCGCTCGAAGAAGAGGCGCGCGCACGCGGTTTGTCGACCGTGCGCATGATGCGCTTCCCGAGCATGGCAATCCGTGGCGATCGAAGCACGCTCGCGAGCATCAAGGCCGTCACGAGCGGTTATCCGTTACGCGGCGAGGTGCGCATCGCGAGCGAGCCGTATGGGGCAGAGCGGCGTGCGGACAGCGTTCCCCAGCCGGGTACGGCGTGGATCGATGAGCGCCTGTATGCGCTGCTCGCGCTCGCCCCTGGCGATCGATTCGAGCTCGGACAGCTTGCGTTGACCGTGGCCGGCATCGTCACGCATGAGCCTGATGCGTCGATCGGCTTCATCAATGGCGGTCCCCGCGTCATCCTCAACGAAGCCGACATCGCCGCAACCGGGCTTGTCCAGCCCGGCAGCCGCATAGGCTACCGGCTGCTGGTTGCAGGTCCCGCAGAAGCAGTCGACGGCTACCGGGCATGGGCCATGAAGCAATTGCAGCCGGGCCAGCGCGTCGAAGGCATACGCGATGCGCGGCCCGAGATCCGCTCCGCGCTCGATCGCGCGGAAAAATTTCTGAGTCTCGCGGCGCTGGTGAGCGTCGTCCTCGCCGCTGTCGCGATCGGTCTTTCCGCGCGGCGCTTTCTCCAGCGGCACCTCGATTCGTGCGCGATGATGCGCTGCCTCGGTGCGAGCCAGGCTATGGTCGTGCGTCTGTATCTGATTCACTTCCTGGTGCTCGGTGTGATCGCCAGCATCGTCGGCTGCGCGCTCGGCATCGCGGCCCAGGCGGCGCTGGCATATTGGCTCGGCACGATCGTTTCCGTGGAATTGCCGCGACCCGGCGTATTACCCGCAGTGCATGGCTTGTTCACCGGTCTCGCGCTGTTGCTCGGTTTCGCGGTTCCCCCGCTCGCTGCGCTCGGCCGCGTGCCTACCTTGCGTGTGTTACGCCGGGATCTTGGTGCGCCGGGCGCAAGCGGAGCTCTCACGTATCTCGCCGGGTTTGCAGTCATCGCGCTGATGATTCTCTGGCGCGCCGAGGGACTCAAGCTCGGCGGCATGGTGATCGGGGGTTTCGTGGGTGCAATGCTGGTCGCGTCCGCGCTCACGTGGCTGCTGCTGAAAAGCGCGGGCGCGCTCCGTACTCAGGGTGTGACGTGGCGCTACGGAATCGCCAATCTGCGCCGACGGCCTCTCGGCACCGTCGTTCAGGTCATTGCTCTCGGAATCGGCATGATGGCGCTCCTCGTGCTGAGTCTGGTGCGCCAGGATTTGCTCTACACCTGGCGTACGAGCCTTCCGCCTGATGCCCCGAACCGCTTCATCGTGAACATCCAGCCCGACCAGGTGCAGCCGCTGCGCGCGTTCTTCGACAAGCACAACGTGCGGCAGCCCGAGCTTTACCCGATGATTCGGGCGCGGCTCGTGCAGATCAACGATCGCCGCATCAGCTCAGCGAACTACCCGGAGGAGCGGGCGCGGCGCTTGATCGATCGCGAATTCAACCTGTCGTGGGCCGCTCAGATGCAGTCGGACAACCGGCTTACCGCCGGGCGCTGGTGGAGCGGCACGGCGCCAGGTCCGCAATTCTCCGTCGAGGATGGCATCGCGGAGACGCTCGGTATACATCTTGATGATGTGCTCACGTTCGACATAGCGGGTGAAACGGTGAGCGCGCGTGTCACCAGTTTGCGCAAAGTCGATTGGGACAGCTTCAACGTGAACTTCTTCGTCGTTGGGCCGCCCGGTATGCTCGAGCAGCATCCCGCGAGCTTCGTGACGAGTTTCTACCTGCCGCCGGCGAATGCTACGTTGCTGGCTTCGCTCGTGCGCGAATTCCCTAATATCCTGCTCATCGATGTGGCGCAAGTGATGAGCCAGGTCCAGACGATGATGGACCAGGTTGCGCGCGCCGTGCAGTTCATTTTTCTTTTTACGCTGCTGGCAGGTCTGACCGTGCTCTACGCGGCAATCGCGAGCACGCAGGACGAGCGCCTCTATCAGGCGACTATCATGCGTACGCTCGGCGCGAGCCGCGCGCAATTGCGTCGCGCGATAGTCGCGGAGTTCGCAGTGCTCGGCTTGCTGGCAGGAATTATCGCAGCGGCCGGGGCGAGCGCATTGTCCTACGTCATAGCCACGAAGATCCTCAATCTTCCCTATACATTCAGTTCCAGCGTCTGGCTCGTCGGCGCTCTCGCCGGTTCCGCCGCGATCGCGCTTGCGGGTTACGCCGGGACGCGCGCTGTGCTCAACGTGCCACCCCTGAAGGCCATGCGCGAGATCGGCTGAGGACGGTATACTCGGGTGATGATAGAGCTCCTGCTCGCCATACTCGCTCTCGTCACGGTGTTGCTGGTCGCGTTGCTGCTCTTGCGAGGCGCCGCTCAGGCGCGGGAAATTCGTGCGCTCTCGAGCAGCCTGTCCGATGCGCTCGAGATGAAACATCGCGGCATGCTGCTCGATCTGCACAACGGACTCACCCAGCAGGGCGACCGACTCGGCGGTCACCTGACCGAGTCGAGCGAGCGCCTGCGCGGTGCAGTCGGCGAAGAGCTCAAGCAAACACGCGACACGCTGCACGCGCTGAAACTCTCCTTGAGCGAGAGCATGCACGAATACCGTGAAGCGATGCTCGCGCGACTGGGAGAGACTACCCAGACACTGAATGCGCGTATCGATGAGCGCCTCGGCGAGATTTCCGGCAAAGTCAACGAGCGCCTCGACGAAGGCTTCAGGAAAACCAACGAAACTTTCGCAAACGTCATGGCGCGCCTCGCGACGATCGATGAGGCTCAGAAGAAGATCGAGAGTCTCACCGGCAGCGTCGTGAGTCTGCAGGAGCTCCTGGGTGACAAGCGGGCACGCGGCGCTTTCGGCGAAGTCCAGCTCGAGGCGCTGATACGCAACGTGATGCCTGCGAATGCATACGATATGCAATGCACCCTGACGAACGGCACGCGCGTCGATTGCCTGCTGAAGCTCCCGGCGCCGACGGGAAAAGTCGCCATCGATTCGAAATTTCCGCTGGAAAACTACCATCGGATGTTTGCAGCCGAGGCGAGCGAGCTCGAGCGCGCGGGTGCGCAGAAACAGTTCAGGCAGGATCTGCGGCGGCACATCGACGCGATCAGCACGAAGTACATCGTGGCAGGCGAAACCTCCGACGGCGCAGTCATGTTCGTGCCGGCAGAGGCGGTCTTCGCCGAGATCCACGCGCACCACGCTGAAGTCGTTGAGTTCGCCAATGCGAGACGTGTCTGGATCGTGTCTCCGACAACCTTGATGGCGGTTCTCAACACCGCGCGCGCAGTGCTCAAAGACGTGGAAACCCGGAGGCAGGTTCATATCATCAAGGAATGCCTCACGCGGCTTGCGATCGAGTTCAACCGCTTCGACGAGCGTATGCGCGATCTCGCGCGCCATATCAAGCAGGCGCACGAAGACGTCGAAAGAGTGCAGGTGACGAGCAGCAAGATCTCGCAGCGGTTCGCTCAGATCGAAGGTGTGGAGTTGGCGGATGTCGAGCAGGCAGCGCCTTTGCGGGTGGTCGATCTCCGTGATGAGAGCAAGGGCTGAGTGCAGCCCGAACTGCAAAAGCAGGAACGCAATGGACGCAAAGGAGAATGGAAAGGTCGCAAAGGGTCCGCCGAATACGAGCAATTCGTTGCTGCATGTTCTCTTTATTTCCTTGGCGTCCTTGCTTTTCCCTTCGCGTCCCTCGCGTCTCTGCTGTTAGACGGGGTTTAGCAGCGTGGGGTGGTTCAGCCGCTGGCGCAGGAAGCGCGTGCTTCAGCACGCGACGCTCGATCCAGTAGGGTGGCGCGCCGCAGCCGACCGATATGCCTTCATTCGGGCATTGCCGGAGGAGGAACTTGCCCGCTTGCGCGAGCTGACGATTCTTTTCATGCACGAAAAGCAGATGCACGGCGCTGCCGGAATGCGCGTGGACGAGGAAGTACGCCTGGCGATCGCTTTGCAGGCGTGCCTGCTGATACTGAATCTGGGTCTGGACTACTATCGAGGATGGGTCGAGGTCATCGTTTATCCTGACGAGTTTGTCGTCGAACACGAGTACATTGATGAAGCGGGTGTCGCTCACGAGGTACGGGAGCCGATGACCGGGGAATCCTGGCAGCACGGCCCGGTCATACTGTCATGGGCCGACGCGGAAGAAGCGGGACAGGGAGCGGTTTATAACGTGGTGATACACGAGTTTGCGCACAAGCTCGACATGCTGAACGGCGAAGCCAACGGGTTTCCGCCGCTGCATTCGGACATGAGTCGCGCACGCTGGTCAGACGCGTTTACGGCTGCATACGAGCGCTTCTGTCACCAGGTCGACCGCGGGTACGAAGTCGACCTCGATGACTATGCGGCCGAGAGCCCCGCTGAGTTCTTTGCTGTGATGAGCGAGGCATTTTTCGAGGCGCCGGCGGGGGTCCGTCGTGCTTATCCCGAGGTCTACAGCCAGTTGGCCCGGTTCTATCGTCAGGACCCTGCCGCTCGACCGGCCTCCGCGGTGGTATCGCCGCTGCACGCTGCTCCATGAAGTCGTCTTCGTTGCTTTCGCGCTATGCATTGCTCGCCGGGTTTGGCGTGCTGCTCGCGCTGCTGATCTGCGTGAGCGTGCTGGGCTTTACGCGCACCGAACACGCGAACCGCAGACTGCAGCAGGCCGTCCATGAGCAGGAAGCCAAGACCGGCCTGGTCTCGAGGATGTTCAGCATTACGCGCGAGCGCTCGCAGTTGATTGCGCGGCTGCTTACGGATCGTGACGCGAACGCGCGCAGCCGCGTCGCCGACCAGTTCGCGGCGCTCGGACCCGAGCTGACGGAAGTGTCGAGAAAGCTCGAGGCCATGCCGCTGACGGCGGACGAGCGCACGGCGCTGAGCCGCGTCGTCGCCTCTGCTGCGCGCACCCGCAATGTGCGCGATCAGATCGTCATGAATGTGATGAAGGGTGACACGTCGACCGCCCGGGAGATGGTCGATACACAGGAAGAGGCGGCGCAGGACGCGCTGCAGCAGGCACTCTATGACATGCTCGAGAAAAGCGGCGCGGCGACGATCGCCGTCGTAGAAAATGCGCGGAAGGCAACGCACAACGCCTTGATCCTCGTTGCGCTGGTGGGCACCGTCGTGCTGCTCGGGGCGGGCTTGCTGACCGTCCTTTTTACCCGGGAGGTGCACCGCACCGAACGCGAGCTGCAGCACGAGAAAGAGCTTGCGCAGGTGACGCTGCACTCGATTGGCGACGGCGTGATCACGGCAGACGCCGAGGGCAGGGTCGAATATCTCAATCCCGTCGCCGAGCAGTACACCGGCTGGACCACGAGCCAGGCGCGAGGCCGCCCGCTCGGGGAGATCTATCGCGTGATCGATGAGCGCACGGGCAAAGGACTTGACCCTCTGGCACAACAGCCTGCACCGCTACCGGGCGAAGAGGCGGCTGCAGTGTCGGTGCGGCTCGTCGACCGTAACGGGCGCGAATGCCCGATCCGTTATTCGCACGCGCCCATTCGAAACCACGAAGGACGCGCGCTCGGCATGATCGTTGTGTTCCACGACATCAGCCAGATTCGCGCGATGGCGCAACAGCTCCTGTGGCAGGCGAGCCACGACGCGCTCACCGGCCTCGTCAACCGCCGTGAGTTCGAGCGACGCCTCACCGAGCTTATCGACACCGCGCGCGGGCAGGGCCGCGAGCACGCACTCTTGTTCATGGATCTCGATAACTTCAAAACCGTGAATGATACGTGCGGGCACACAGCCGGAGACGAGCTCCTGCGCCAGCTGACCGCTCTGATGCTTTCGCGCATGCGCGGAAGCGACACGCTCGCTCGCCTCGGGGGTGACGAGTTCGGGGCCCTGCTGGAATCCTGTCCCTTCGATCAGGCGTTGCGTATCGCCAACGCACTGCGGGAGACGGTGCGCGAATATCGCTTCGTGTGGGAAGACAAGACGTTCAACGTCGGCGTCAGCATCGGTCTCGTGCCGATCAATGCGGAAAGCGGCAATCTCAATCGTGTCCTGAACCTCGCCGATGCGTGCTGCTACGAAGCGAAGAACAAAGGCCGAGACCAAGTTCAGGTCTATCACCCGCAAGCAACGGATGCCGGTGAAAAGGAAGACGAGCTGCAGGTCATTTCGCAGATCAGCCAGGCGTTCGAGCTTGGCCGCTTCCGCCTTTACCGCCAGCCCATCGTGTCTCTCGCGCAACCCGACAAGGCGCCGAACTACGAAGTGCTCGCACGTATGGTGGATAAAGCGGGCAACGTCGTTCCGCCGAGCGCTTTCATGGTCGCCGCCGAACGTTACAACCTGCTGACCTCCATCGAAAGATGGGTGATCAGCTCGCTCATCGAGTATCTCCATTCCCAGTGGACGTCAGGCGCCATCCCACGCGATCCGGCGCAGCGCGGTTACTACGCCGTAAATCTGTCCGGCGCGAGCATCAACGACACCAGTGTTCCTGAGTTTCTGCGCAACCTGCTGCGGCGCTATCAACTACCGCCGGGGCTTCTTTGCTTCGAGATCACCGAGACCACTGCGATTTCGAACCTGACTGCGGCTGCTGCGTTGATGCGTGAGTTCAAGGGGCTGGGTTGCCGTTTCGCGCTCGACGACTTCGGCACCGGTATGTCATCGTTTGCGTATCTGAAGCATTTGCCGGTGGACGTTCTCAAGATCGCAGGCGTGTTCATCAGGGACATGGCGACCGACAAGATGGATTACGCAATGGTCGATGCAATCAACCGCATCGCTCATATCCTCGGTATGCAGACAGTAGCCGAAGAAGTCCATGACGCAGAGACGCTCGAGAAGGTCAAGGCGCTCAAGATCGATTACGCCCAGGGCTATTTCATAGCTGCGCCCGAGGAAATCCGGCGCGGGCCGACCGGAGAGCCCGTCGAATTGAAATCGGCGTGATCGCGGCACCGACCATCGTGCTCGCCGCTGACGTCGGCGGGACCCACACCAAAGTCGCGCTCGCGCGGTTTGACGCGGGCGCGCTCGCACTCATCAAGCGCGAGGCGTACCCCAGCCGTACGTATGCGTCGCTTGAATTGATCATAGAGACTTTCCTGCGCGAACCGGAAGTGAATCCGTACGTCGGCGGGATTGCCGCCGCCTGCTTTGCGGTTGCAGGCCCGGTAGAGCAGGGGCGCGCACGGCTCACCAATCTCGTGTGGCACGTCGATGAGGCCGTGCTGGGACGTCATTTTCCAATTCCGCGCATGAGCGTGATCAACGACTTCGCCGCTGCGGGCCTGGGCATCGACCATCTCGGGGGCAGCGACGTTCTGACACTGCAGGAAGGCACAGCGGTCGCCCACGCTGATCGCATGGTAATCGGCGCCGGGACTGGACTGGGTGTCGCGTGGCTGACGTGGAGAGAAGGTGGTTACTTTGTACACCCGTCAGAGGGCGGCCACGCGGATTTTGCGCCAGTGGACGAGATACAGGATGAGCTCCTCATGCACTTGCGGCGCGAATTCGGGCGCGTGTCGTACGAGCGCGTGCTGTCCGGCCCCGGGCTTCCCCGCATCTTTGATTTCTTGAGGCAGCGGGCAGCGACAGCACCTGCACACGCGCTGCCGGATACAGCGCCTGGCCGGGATCCGGCTGGAATCATTGCCGAGCTCGCGCTGGCAAAACGTGACGAGCTCGCCGTGCGCGCGCTCGATATCTTCGCCTCCGCGTACGGCGCATTTGCCGGCAACATGGCGTTGCTTGCGCTGGCGCACGGCGGTGTTTATGTCGCGGGCGGCATTGCTCCGAAAATCGCAGCGAAGCTCAATGACGGAACATTCATGCGCGCTTTTACTGCAAAAGGCCGGTTAAGCTCGGTACTCGAAACGATTCCCGTCAAAGTCGTGATGAATGAGCAGGTGGGCCTGCTCGGTGCGCTCGCCGAAGCCGCGCGCATCTCCAGTTAACGACGTTCCGAAGATTCGTGCTTATCGAACTTGCTTAACGTTCGAAGCCACGCAGCTCGGTTTCGGTGTTGATATTGCTGAACCCGTCGGGCTCGTCATCGAAGCGTTCTTCTACAACCTTTAGCGCGGAGTACCACGCGTCGATTTTTCGTCCCCCTGACTCGAGAAAAGCAGTCAGGCCCGGGAGCACGCTTTTGCGGCAGAGGCAGAAGACGGGGTGAGCCTGGTCGCCGGTGCGTGCGACCGCGAGCTCCGCACCGGCCGAGTGCAACGCCGAAAGAAGGCGTGCTACCAGATCCGCGGGCAGGAACGGCGAGTCGCAGGGCACCGTCGCAACGAGATCGTGGCGTGCTTCCGACAATCCGCGGTGCAAGCCCGCAAGAGGTCCCGCATAACCGCCAATCACGTCCGGTATGACGCGGTGACCGAAATCGGTATACGTCTCCAGATTCTGATTGGCGTTGACGAGAACCTCGTCCACTTGCGGCGCGAAGCGCTCGATCGCCCAAAGGACCATCGGCTTGCCGCGGAGGACCTTCAACCCCTTGTCGACGCCGCCCATGCGCCGGCCCTGGCCCCCGGCGAGCACTACACCAGTGACCGGTGACGAGTGACGAGTGACAGGTTCTGCGCTGCTGCTCACGCGAGCATCGTCGGGCTCACGCTTTTCACGAAGCGCTGTCGTCCCGTGAACAGCAGATAGTGCTTGTTCACCGCGCGTCCGATCATGGTGATGCCCACCCTGGATGCAATCTGATACCCCATGTGGGTCAAGCCGGAGCGCGAGACGAGAAACGGAATGCCCATCTGCGCAGCTTTGATGACCATCTCTGATGTAAGCCGGCCCGTCGTGTAGAAGATCTTGTCGGAGCCGTCGACGTTGTCGAGCCACATCTGTCCGGCGATCGCATCGACCGCATTATGACGGCCGACGTCTTCGACGAAATACAGGATGTCCGCGCCATTCGCGAGCGCGCAGCCGTGCACGGCGCCGGCGCTCTTGTAGATCGTTTCATGACGACGCACCGCGTCCAGCAGATCGTAAAGCGTTTCTTCCTCGAGCTTGACGTCCTCGCGCAGCCGTATGCTGTCGACTTCCTCCATGAGGTCGCCAAAGACGGTCCCCTGACCACAGCCCGTGGTCACCGTGCGCTTTTCCATGCGCGCGTCGAGCCCTTCGATCGCGGTCCGCGTGGTAACAGCCACAGCATCGGTTTCCCAGTCGACCTGAACTTCTGCGATCTGATCGATCGACTGCACCAGGCGCTGGTTGCGCAGATAGCCTATAGCAAGCGCTTCAGGCGCCTGGCCCAGCGTCATCAACGTGACGATCTCGCGCTTGTCGACGTACAGGGTCAGCGGATGCTCCCCCGCGATCGGCGTGGGCAGCACCTCGCCGCGCTCGTTCAGCGCTTCGACTTCGAAGGTGAGAGGGCGGGTCGCGTGAGTGATGCGCGGACGGAGAGACATATCAAATGTTGAATGATGAATGATGAATACGGATTGGGAACCCCGGCAAGCCTCGAGCCTGAGGTGAACGCGTCGGTGTTAATTCATCATTCATCATTTCGCATTCATCATTCGAAGGTGGCGCTTAGCCACCGATGTACGACATCTCAATCTTCTTCACTTCCACCGTTTGCGAAGTGCGCACCTCGGAATAGCGATCGCTGCGCGCTCCCCAGATAGCGCGTATGGCGCTTTCGATTTCGGCATCGCCGGCGCCTTCGCGCAGCAGCGAGCGCAGGTCGTGCCCCGATGTTGCGAAGAGACATGTATAGAGCTTGCCTTCGGTCGAAATCCGTGCGCGCGTGCAGTCCCGGCAGAACGCCTGGGTGACGGATGCGATGACGCCTATCTCACCCGAGCCGTCCCGATAGCGCCAGCGTTCGGCGACTTCGCCGCGATAATGCGAATCCGCAGGTTCGAGCGGCATTTCAGCATCGATCATCTCGACGATCTCGCGCGCCGTGACCACGTCGTCCATGCGCCAGCCGTTCGTCGCGCCGACGTCCATGTATTCGATGAAACGCAGCACGTGACCGCGGCCGCGGAAGAAGCGGGCCATCGGGAGAATGCTGGCCTCGTTGAGCCCCCGCTTGACCACCATGTTCACTTTTACAGGCCGCAGACCCGCGGCGGCCGCTGCGTCGATGCCTTCCAGCACCTTCCCCACCGGGAAATCGACATCGTTCATCCGCATGAACGTGGGGTCGTCGAGCGCATCGAGGCTGACCGTGATGCGCTGCAAACCGGCTGCTTTCAGCGATTGCGCTTTCTTGGCGAGGCTGGACCCGTTCGTCGTCAATGTGAGATCGAGTCCGCGGATCTGCGACAGCATTCCGATGAGCTGCTCGAGATTGCGGCGCACCAGAGGCTCGCCGCCCGTCAGGCGAATCTTCTCGATCCCGAGCCGGTGAAAGACGCGCGCGAGGCGCGTGATCTCTTCGAACGTCAACAGCGCTTTGCGCTCCAAAAACGCGTAGTCCTTGCCGAACACTTCTTTCGGCATGCAGTAGACGCAGCGGAAGTTGCAGCGGTCAGTGACCGAAATCCGCAGATCACGTAGCGGCCGGCCCAGCGTGTCGCGTAGCGCGGACACCGCCGGCGGGCTGGACTCCTTCGGTTGAAGAGGGTTGAGATTCATCGAAGGCCGATTATCGCAGCCGCACACCGGTCCACGCAAGAATGACCACTTTCAAATCAGGTATTTACAGGTTTTTGAAGTTGTCTGGCCGTCCTGCCTGGCGCACAATCACCGAATGAGCGACGCGAGCCCGCAATTATCCTATCCGCTCGCGGTGATCATGCAGCGCACCGCGCTCGTGAACCGCTGGGTGAGCGAGAAGTGGGAAGCCCAGGGTGTTCTGCGGGATCTCGATGCGCTTGGGGCCGGGCCCAAGGTGATCGTGGAGCACGAAAGGCTCACTCAGATGTTGCATCCCGGTCTGCGGTTGCGCCTGCAACGCGATGAGGCGGAAGGCTACTACCTCAATCTCACGTCACCCGAGCCCAAAGTGTTCGTGCTGTGGCGGATGGTCGACGAGATCGCGCGGCCCGAGATGCTGACGGTGAGTTATGGCGAGGGCACGCGATGGGCCGACAGCGGCGAGCAGGTGGACGGTGTTCCTATACCGAATGACTTGCTGCCGTGGATCGCGGACTTCGTTGAAGCGCATTACCGCCCCGAGCCGAAGAAAGAGAAGCGCTATGCAAGCAACAAGGACAAAGGCCGAATGGGCCATTTCAAGTGATGGCTGTCGACCCTAAAGAGCCGGGCGAAGGCTTTGTCGGGCGCTGGTCGAGGCTGAAGACCGAAGCGCGCGAAGCCCCCGTTCCGACTGAGCGGCCGCGAGTGATCGCCGATCCTGACGATGCGCCTCCGGAGCTCCCTTCGCTGGACAAGCTCACCTTCGATTCGGACTTCAAAGCGTTCTTTCATCCGAAAGTAGATGAAGACCTACGCCGCGCAGCGTTACGCAAGCTTTTCAGCGATCCGCATTTCAACGTGATGGACGGGTTGGACGTCTATATCGACGACTACTCGAAATCCGAGCCGATACCTGCGGCGATGCTGGCAAGCCTCAAACAGGCACAGCGCATCATCGATTGGGCGAATAACAAGGACGACGCACCTGATGAGTCGACGCCGCTGGAGGCGGACGCTCGAGATTCCGCGGCTCCCGCGCTGAGCGCCACACCTGCGCTTGAGACAGCGGAAGCGCAGCTGCCCATCGAACCGAAACCTGAAGCTGATCCCGTCGACAAGCCTGAACTGAGCTCTTAACGCTATGCCAAACGCAAGAGTAGCGACGGATCGGACAGCGTCCGACACGATCGTCAAACGGATCCCATGACGACTGGACCCTGCAAGCCCCTCCTGTGCAACTGCAATCGCACGATGTCGATCGATGTGAAGTCCATCGATACCGCGCTCAAATTCGAAACACCCCCGGCTGTGGCGACAGAGCTTTGTCGCAAACACGTCTCCAGCTTTGAAGCCGCAGTGAAATCGGGCGAAGACGTTCTGGTCGCATGCACTCAAGAAGCGCCGCTCTTTACCGAGCTCCACAAGGCGCTGAACGCGACAGGCGAAATCCGCTTCATCAACATCCGGGAGACTGCAGGCTGGTCGGCAGAAGGGGCGCGTGCAGCGCCGAAAATGGCTGCGCTGCTCGCGCTCGCCGGTGTGGCAGAACCGCAGCCCGTACCGGTGGTTTCCTACCGGTCATCGGGAGAGACGTTGATCGTCGGGCCTGCATCTGTTGCTCTGGATTGGGCTGAACGTCTCGCTGCCGACCTTTCTGTGAATGTGCTCGTCACGGGCGGATCGGGTGACGCAGAGCTTCCGCTCGACCGGCGCTACCCCATTCATTCGGGAAGCAAGATCAAACTGCGCGGCCATCTCGGCGCTTTCGATGTGAGCTGGGAGCAGGCGAATCCGATCGACCTCGATGTCTGCACCCGCTGCGGCGCATGCGTCAAGGCGTGCCCTGAGCAGGCGATCGATTACACCTATCAGATCGATCTCGAGCGTTGCCGCTCTCATCGCTCATGCGTCGCTGCGTGCGGGGATATCAGAGCGATCGATTTCGACCGCGTCGAAGCAGCGCGAGCCGATCGCTACGACCTCGTGCTCGATCTCTCCTCCGAGCCGCTGCTGCGAACGAGTCAGCCGCCGCAAGGCTATTTCGCTCCCGGGCGCGATCCACTCCAGCAGGCGCTCGCGGCATCGCAGCTTGCGCGGCTGACCGGTGAGTTCGAAAAACCCAAGTACTACGTGTATAACGAGCGCATTTGTGCGCACAGCCGCTCAGGAATCGTGGGCTGCACGCAATGCCTCGACGTCTGCTCGACGGCTGCGATTTCCAGCGACATTGCCAATAATCGGGTGCAGGTCGATTCTCACCTGTGCATGGGCTGTGGCGGGTGCGCGAGCGTGTGTCCTTCCGGCGCGATGACCTATGCCTATCCACGCGTCGCAGACATGGGAACGCGCATACGCGCTGCGCTCGCGGCGTATCGCAACGCGGGTGGCGCTGATCCATGCCTGCTTTTTCACAACAGCACCGATGGACGAGAGCTGATCCTGCGTCTTGCCCGTCGCGGGCGAGGGCTGCCCGCGCACGTGATTCCGCTGGAAATCATGCACGTCGCGACGCTCGGACCCGACATGCTGCTCGGCGCGCTTGCGTTAGGTGCAGGGCAGGTGGTCATTCTGTCGGCAGCGAGCGAGGCAGCAGAGTACCGCGATGCGCTCGGTCGCGAGCTCGAATGGATGGGCGCGATCCTCCAAGGCCTGGGTTACGGAGGGCCACGCGCGAGTTTCATCGAAGCGCCAGATATCGCTGTGCTGGACAGCACACTGTGGGCCCTCGAGCGATGCGAGGGCGTGCCCGCCGCCACGTTCAACCTGTCGAATGAGAAGCGGCGCACGCTAGATTTCGTGCTCGAACATCTCGCGCGCCATGCGCCCACGCCTGCGCAGACTATTCCGTTACTGAAAGGCGCACCTTTCGGCACCGTGGAAGTGAATCGCAAGACGTGCACACTGTGTCTCGCGTGCGTCGGTGCCTGTCCGACAAGCGCATTGGTGGATTCCAAGGAGGCACCCCAGCTCAAATTCATCGAGCGCAACTGTGTCCAGTGTGGTCTCTGCGCGCAGACGTGCCCCGAGGACGCCATAACCCTAATGCCGCGGTTGCTACTCGGTGCACAAGCGAAGAATCCCGTAGTCTTGAACGAGACCGAACCTTTCAATTGCGTGCGCTGCAGCAAACCTTTCGCCACCCGGCAGATGATCGACAACATGCTCGGCAGGTTGAGCGGGCATTCGATGTTCGGAGCCCCATCGGCGCTGCGTCGGCTTCAGATGTGTGCCGACTGTCGGGTGCTCGATATGATGGAGGAGAAGGACGCGGCAAGCATTTTTGAGTTTCCCACTGCCGCACCGAAAGAGTGAAGCGTGCAAGGCGCCGCCGACAACGTTGTTCCTGATGAGGATCAGGCGCGCGCGCACTGCTATGCGCTCATATCGCGGCTGTTTTACGCGCCGGCAAATGCTGATCTTCTGAAGCACCTTGCCGGACCACCGGCAGCGTCCACACGGATGGAACACGCGCTGCAGTCAGAAAACGTCGATGCGGCTCCCGATACGAACGCCTATACGTCCGCGTTTGCTGCGCTTCAGGAGGTCTGCCGGACAGTCGATGCCGATACGGTGCGTCGGGAGTACGACGATCTCTTCGTGGGAGCAGGCAGGGCGCTGATATCGCCCTACACCTGCGGCTACACCGTTCCGCACGCGCCGGATCGCCACCTGGTTGCGCTGCGCGAGCGACTCAGTGGTTTCGCTCTCGCCCGCCGCGATGCGGTCTTCGAGCTTGAGGATCACGTGTCCGCCGTGTGCGACGTCATGCGCTGGCTGATAGAGCGCGGGCGTTCGATCGACGAGCAGCGCGCCTTCTTCGATGAGTTCGTCTGTGGCGGCGTGAGTGCGTTTTGCACTGCAATAGAGACACGGGCGCCGAATTCCTTCCATCGAGCTGTCGCTGCAGTCGCGCTTGCATTCATTGCGATTGAACAGCACGCCTTCGAGCTGCACAGCGGGGAATAACCGAGCAGTCCGTCGTGTGCCGCTGCAGAGCGCGGTCGCGCCTTGCTTCCCTTTATTTTAAAGCGTAGATTGCCTATGACAAAAGATCTATTGACAATCGCAGGGGGAGGTTATGAAAACTACTCAGGCCAGAGTCTCGCGCCGTACGTTTCTGCTCGCTGCAACGGCCGGCACTGCAGCAACCGCGGCGGCCATCGTCGCTAAAAAATCAATCGATGCGGCGTCCCCAAAGGACACCAGCACCCAGTCCGGTAAGGGCTATCAGCTCAGCGAGCACGTCCGCAACTACTATCGCACCGCCAAGATCTGAGGAGCTTGCCATGTTGACTCGCAAGTCGACCGGCGCCGCTGTCGCACCGAGCCGCTTGACACGTCCGGTTGCGACGATGCTCGGGCGGACAATCGATCGCCGCACGTTCCTCAAGCGCTCCGGCATTGGCCTGAGTGCGGGTGCAGTCGCTGCCCAACTGCCGTTCAGCATCGTCGATGAAGCGCGTGCGGCGGATCAGCCCGCGCCTTCGAACATCGAAACGAAGCGGACTGTGTGCACGCACTGCTCGGTGGGCTGCGCGATCGACGCCGTCGTGCAGAATGGCGTGTGGATCCGGCAGGAGCCTGTATTCGATTCACCGATCAATCTCGGCTCGCACTGCGCGAAGGGCGCGTCGATACGCGAGCACGGCATGACGCACGACTCGCATCGGCTCAAGTATCCGATGAAGCTCGTGGCCGGCAAGTGGCAGAAGGTGAGCTGGGATCAGGCCCTCAACGACGTCAGCCAGAAGCTGCTGCAGATCAGGAAGGAATCGGGCCCGGACGCGACGTTCTGGATCGGTTCGTCCAAACACAACAACGAGCAGGCCTATCTCCTGCGCAAATTCGTTTCGATGTTCGGCACGAACAACATGGACCACCAGGCGCGCATCTGTCACTCGACGACAGTGGCGGGTGTTGCGAACACCTGGGGCTATGGTGCGATGACGAACTCGTACAATGACGAGCAGAACTCGAAGTGCATCCTGTTCCTGGGAAGCAACGCCGCGGAAGCGCACCCGGTATCGATGCTGCACACACTGCATGCGAAGGAGAAGGGCGCCAAAGTTATCGTGGTCGATCCGCGCTTCACGCGGACGGCGGCGAAAGCCGACACGTTTTACCGCATCCGTTCCGGAACCGACATCGCGTTCGTCATGGGCATGCTTAACCACATTTTCAAAAACGGCTGGGAAGACAAGGAATACATCCGCACGCGCGTGTACGGCATGGACAAGGTACGTGCAGAAGCCGCCAAGTGGACGCCTGACGAAGTCGAACGCGTCACCGGCATGAAAGAAGCGGAAGTACGCGATGTTGCCGAATCTATGGCGAAAAACAAGCCGAGCACGATCGTATGGGCCATGGGTCAGACGCAGCACACCAATGGTAATGCCGTCGTGCGCGCATCGTGCATCCTGCAACTCGCGCTGGGTAATGTCGGCGTCGCGGGCGGCGGCACGAACATCTATCGCGGCCACGACAACGTTCAGGGTGCAACCGACGTTGGGCCCAATCCGGATTCGCTGCCGGGGTACTACGGCGTTGCCACGGGTTCGTGGAAGCACTTCGCGGCGGTATGGGGTGTCGATTACGAGTGGCTCAAGCAGCAATTCGCGAATCAGACATTGATGGAGAAACCCGGCATCGTGGTATCGCGCTGGATCGATGCCGTGCTCGAGAAGAACGACCTGATCGACCAGGATTCGAATCTGCGCGCAGTCGTGTACTGGGGACACGCGCCGAACAGCCAGAACCGCGGCAAGGAAATGCTCGAAGCGATGAAGAAGCTGGATCTTCTCGTCGTGGTCGACCCCTATCCTTCAGCGACCGCCGCGATGGCGGCCCTCGCGCGCAAGGAGAACGTGTACCTGCTTCCCGCGGCGACCCAACTCGAATGCGAGGGTTCGGTCACCGCATCCAACCGGTCGTTGCAGTGGCGCGAGCGCGTGATCGAACCGATGTTCGAATCGCGCACCGATCACATGATCATGTATCAGCTCGCGCAGAAATTCGGCTTCGACAAGCAGTTCGTTGCCAAAATCAAGTTGCAGAAGGGCAAAGGCAACATGGACGAGCCCTCGATGGAAGACACGCTGCGTGAGATCAACCGGGGCATGTGGACTATCGGCTACACGGGCCAATCACCCGAGAGGCTGCAGGCGCACATGCGCAACATGCATGTTTTCGACGTGAAGACGCTGCGTGCGAAGGGCGGCAAGGACGCGAAGACCGGATACGTGCTTGACGGGGATTATTACGGATTGCCGTGGCCTTGCTACGGCACGCCCGAGCTCAAGCACCCGGGCTCGCCGAATTTATATCAGACCACGCGGCACGTGATGGATGGGGGTGGCAACTTCCGGGCTAATTTCGGCGTCGAGCGCGAAGGCGTGAGCCTGCTTGCTGAAGATGGCTCGTGTTCGGCCGGAGCGGACATCACTACGGGTTATCCCGAGTTCGATCATGTCCTGATGAAGAAGCTCGGCTGGTGGGACGAGCTTACCGACGCCGAGAAGCAGGCGGCGGAAGGCAAGAACTGGAAGACCGACCTCTCGGGCGGCATCCAGCGCGTGGTGATGAAAAACCACGGCTGTCACCCCTTCGGTAACGCGAAAGCGCGCGCTGATGTATGGAACTTCCCCGATCCGGTTCCGTTGCATCGCGAGCCGCTGTTCAGCCCGCGCCCGGACCTCGTGGACAAATATCCGACGCATGACGACCAGAAAGTGCGCTGGCGCGTGCCGGTGCTCTTCAAGACCGTGCAGCAGGCGAACAAGAATGCCGTGCAGCAGTATCCGCTGATCATGACGAGCGGGCGTCTCGTCGAGTACGAAGGCGGCGGCGACGAGACGCGTTCGAATCCCTGGCTTGCCGAGCTGCAGCAGGAAATGTTCGTCGAGATCAACCCGAAGGACGCTAACGATCGCAACGTACGCAACAACGAGTACGTCTGGGTGGAGACGCCGACCAAGGCTAAGCTGAAAGTGAAAACACAGGTGACCGAGCGCGTTGCACCCGGCACCGTGTTCCTGCCCTTCCATTTTGCGGGTTGGTGGCAGGGGCAGGACCTTCTGAATTATTACCCCGAAGGTAGTGCTCCCTACGTTCGTGGCGAATCCATCAACACCGCGATGACCTACGGCTACGACATCGTGACCATGATGCAGGAAACGAAAACGTCTCTGTGCCAGGTCAACAAGGCGTAAAGAGTCTCGAGGACACGAGGACACGAGGACGGGGGAACCCTTATGGCGAGAATGAAATTTCTGTGTGACGCCGAGCGCTGCATCGAGTGCAACGGCTGCGTCACCGCGTGCAAGCAGGAGCACGAGATTCCGTGGGGCGTGAATCGCAGACGCGTCGTGACGTTGAACGATGGTTTGCCCGGCGAGAAATCCATTTCGGTCGCCTGCATGCACTGCTCCGATGCGCCTTGCATGGCGGTATGTCCGGTCGATTGCTTCTACAAGACGAGCGAAGGCGTGGTCCTGCACGACAAGGACCTCTGCATAGGCTGTGGCTACTGCTTTTATGCGTGTCCATTCGGGGCGCCGCAATTTCCGCAGGACGGCGCTTTCGGTCTTCGCGGCAAGATGGACAAGTGCACGTTCTGCGCCGGTGGTCCCGAGCAGGATCACAGCGCTGCCGAGTTCAAGAAATACGGCCGGAATCGACTGGCTGAAGGCAAGCTGCCCGCGTGCGCAGAAATGTGCTCGACCAAGGCATTGCTCGGCGGCGATGGCGACGTGGTCGCCGACATCTATCGCACCCGCGTGCTCACGAGAGGCAAGGGCAGCGATGTGTGGGGTTGGGGTACGGCCTACGGCAAGCCGGAGACGAGGCAGCCGGCGCCGCCGCAGGCCAAATCATGAAGGCTCGTCTAATCATTGCAAGTGCGCTTGCGATTACTGCATTTGCAGTCGCCGGGTGCGGCGAGAAACCGAACGTGACGATCTACAAACAGGGTCAGTACCAAGGCAAGCCCGACAATGTGCCCTGGCAGAGTCAGCCGTTCAACAACAGTCAGGCGGACTGGGACAAGGCCATCAAGGCGCGCAATGCCCGCCAGAATGAGTATGCGCGCATCGAGAACCAGTGAGCGAGGAGAAGAGTCGATGCACGGCAGTCCGGCATGGGGGTGTGCAGCGCGTTGCGTGATCGCGCTGCTGCTGGCATCGATGCCGCAGGCGTTTGCCACTACGCAGCAGCAAACACCGACGCAGCAGGAGGCAGCAAGGCAGCAGCAGACAGGTCAGCCCGCGGAAGCTCAGCGCGAGATTACACAACCGCTCAATAACGCCCCGTTCTGGCGCGACGTGCGTGCGGGCGACAAGAACGCCTACCAGACGACGCAGGTCCGCGGCGTAGAGACCAACGTTCTGATCCAGAACGAAGGCGAGATATGGCGCCGCATACGCAATGGCCCTATAACTGTCTTTGGCGGATGGCTGGTCGTCGTCGCCTTTCTAGCGATCGGTCTGTTCTACTGGTGGCGCGGCGAGATCATGTTGCACGAGCCGCGAACCGGGCGCGTCATCGTTCGCTTCACATCGTGGGAACGTATCCTGCACTGGACGACTGCGATCGCTTTCGTGACCCTCGCGGTGAGCGGCATCTTCATGTTGTTCGGCCGCTACGTGATTCTTCCGTTGTTTGGCTATACCGTCTTCTCGACGCTGACGATCATCGGCAAGAATCTGCACAACTTCATCGGGCCGCTGTTTGTCGTCTGTACTCTACTGATGATCCTCACGTTCATCCGGGATAATTTTATCCGCCGTTACGACTGGACGTGGATGCGCAGAATAGGTGACTTCCTGAAAGGCCGCCACGTGCCGGCAGGGAAGTACAACGCGGGCGAGAAAGTATGGTTCTGGCTCGGCGTGACGCTGCTGGGCATCATCGTAAGCGCGACCGGGCTCGTGCTCGATTTTCCGAACTTCGGCCAGGGCCGCGAGGCGATGCAGATCGCAAACGTCATACACGCGGTCGCGGCAGTCGGTTTCATGGCGTTATCGCTCGGCCACATCTATCTGGGCACGATCGGCCTCGAAGGGTCGTACGACGCGATGCGCCATGGCACCGTCGATGAAACATGGGCGAAGGAGCATCACGACTACTGGTACCAGGACGTCATGGCGCGCCGTGGCCGCAAGGCTCCCGGGATGCCGCCGAAGACTGCTCCGGCATCGTCCATGCAGGAGGGATGGAAGCTTTGAACCGTTAGCGGTGCGGCTGGCGCATCGCCGCGGACTCACTGGTCAGGCGTCGAGATTCGAAGCCATGAGCTCAGGCCGGATGCCTTGCGCTTCGGAGTTGGCGAAGTTGAGCTCGACCTTGATCCCGTTCGGGTCGAACAGGAAAAGCTGGAAGAGACCCTGATCGTCGACCTGACGCTTGTTGAAAGATATGCCGAGGCTGTGCAGATGCTCCATCATGTCTTTCAAGTCCGTGCAGCGGAATGCGACGTGGTCGATGACTCCGGTGCCCTGGACCGCGTTGGAGTGCTGCCCCAGATATTTCATCCGGTTCGCGCTGACGTCTTTGCCGCCCTCGGTAATGTGGATGATGTCGGTGTCGCCGATATAGAGCCAGCACACGGGAAACTTGAAATCCGGGTGCTCGCCTTCGCGTAAGCCCAGTACTTTCACGTACCAGTCACGCGTGGCTGCCATGTCCGCAGTCTGGATCAGAAAATGCTCGATATGATGGAGCGGCATCACACGACTCCTTCCATGACCTGCACGTCGACGAGCGTCCCGGGCGTGACGTTGCCCTGTTCGGTCGCCAGGATAATGAAGCAGTTCGCCTCCGACATCGAGCGCAATATGCCTGAGCCTTGCTCCCCTGTGACGCGCACGGTCCATTCACCGTCGGCGGCTCGCGTCAGGATGCCGCGCTGAAATTCCGTGCGGCCCGGTGCTTTCTTGAGCGCCGACTGGCACGGCACTTTGAAGCTCGGCACCGGCTGCACGGGATTCTCACCCGCGAGCTTGAGAAGCGCGTCACGCACGAACTGATAGAACGTGACCATGACCGACACCGGATTCCCCGGCAAGCCGAAGAAGTGTGCGCCGCCCACAGCGCCATAGGCTAGCGGTCGCCCCGGCTTCATCGCGATTTTCCAGAATACGACTTCTCCGAGCTTGTTCAGCAGCTCTTTGACAAAGTCTGCTTCCCCCACGGATACGCCGCCGCTGGTAATCACCACGTCTGCGGCATTCGCCGCCTGGGCAAAAGCCTCTTCGAGCAATGCGGGATCGTCGCGCACGACACCCATGTCCATCGCTTCACAGCCGAGGCGCTCGAGCATGCCGTGTATCGTGTAACGGTTGCTGTCGTAGATCTGGCCTTCCTTCGGTACGGTGCCGATCGATACGAGCTCATCTCCAGTGGAGAAAAACGCGACACGTAGCCGGCGGTAGACGTCGACCTCGCCGATGCCGAGCGAAGCGATGAGCCCGACTTCTGCCGGGCGCATGCGCTTGCCGCGCTTCAACGCAGACGCACCCGCCTTGAGGTCTTCACCCGCGCGCCGAAGGTTCTGTCCCTTGCGATGGCCGCCGCCGATCGTCACCCGCCCCCCGCCGGCTTTGACGTGCTCCTGCATGACGATCGTGTCCGCACCCGGCGGCACCACGCCGCCCGTCATGATGCGCACCGCCTCTCCAGGCTTGAGCTCTCCGGCGAAAGGTGCGCCCGCGAAGGCGGTGCCGGTCACTTTGAGCGTCGCTTCACCTTCGCTTTTCAGATCCGAAAAGCGCACCGCGTAGCCGTCCATCGCGGAGTTGTCGTGTGCGGGAACATCGAGGGGCGAGATCACGTCGGAGGCGAGCACGCGGCCGAGCGCGGCGCGCACATGCACGCGCTCCGTTGCAGTGACGGGCGTCAGAAAGCGCGCGATGACTTCACGGGCCTTGTCGACGGGCATCGAGTTGGGATCGTAGTCGTCCGCGCAGCTGAGCGCGTGCGGATCTTTGATGGGCTGGTTCATTGGGGATGTCTCTCGGGTTTCGTGCGGGGCTTCGCGGACTGCATAGTGTACGTCTCCAGCGCCTGCCGCTCCAATGGTGCGCTGACGCTCGCGACGATGACTTAGAATGGTGCTCCCTGCAAACAGGCGCTGTAGTGCATAAGAACGATGGACGGGATCGCGGCCGC
>JAQGNH010000013.1 GCA_028291945.1 Betaproteobacteria bacterium | reverse complement strand
AAGCAATCCGCGTCGGCTCGCGATGACAGTTCTGGGATAACGTTGTGGCCACGACAATCCGCCTGATCCTCGGCTTCTCGCCCGGCAGCGCGTCGGACCAGATCGCGCGAGCGCTGGCGCCTGAGCTCTCGCGGCAGCTGGGCACGCCCATCGAAATCGAGCTCCGGCCGGGAAACAACGGCGCGCCCGCAGCGTGCGACGTTGCAAGCGCCAAAGCCGATGGCAAGACGCTGTTCATGGCGACATTGGGTACCCACGCGCTCGCGCCGCACCTCGATGAAAAGCTCCCGTACGATCCGCTCCAGCACTTTGCTCCGATATCGTTGATCGCGATGGCGCCGCTTTTGCTCGCGTGTCACGAATCGGTGCCGATCTCGAACGCGCGCGAGCTGATCGAACATGCCCGTCACCATCCAGGCGCACTGACGTACGGAACGTCGGCCATCGGGGGTGCCCCGCACCTCGCAGCCGAACTTTTCCAATCGATGGCAGCAATCGACATGCGGCACGTGCGCTACGATCGCACCGAGCGGCTCTACGAAGACCTCGAGGCGGGGCGCATTTCTTTGAGCTTCAACAACATCATGTCGATGCTGCCGCGCTGCAAACGTGGAGAGCTGAAGACCATCGCCGTCACGAGCCCTGGGCGCGCCGCTGTCGCCCCGAACGTACCGACCATGATGGAAAGCGGATTGCCGGGCTACGAGGTTACGAACTGGCTCGGCATCGTGGCGCCAAAAGGGACCCCTCCGCTTGTCGTTAATGAGCTCGCAAACGCCACCGCGGCTGCGCTCAAAACTGACTCGATCGAAGACGCATTTCTTTCGGCAGGCGTCACACCCAGCGCCTCTACGCCGGTGCAGTTCGCCGATTTCATCGCTGCGGAAATCAAGCGCTGGGGTCCGATCGTTGCTCGATTTCGGGACACGAACGCATCGTATGCACTGCACGCGGGCGAGATGACTACCGCGTCAGCTACTGCCATCAAAGCGTCTGATACGATCTGACAGACTCCAGTCTCGGTCGTCACTACGTCACCATTTTCGTCATTATCTTTCGTCACTGCGTTGCTCTTATCCGTCCCCAGACCCACAGCCCCGGAGCGCACTTCCATGCCAGACATAGTCATCCTCGAACCGACGGCACGTGCCGGTATCGCCCCGCGCGAAGCGTGGCGGCCGCTCGACACGCTCGAGGGCAAGGTCGTCGGCTTCATCGACAACTCGAAGCCCAACTTCCATCTCCTCGCCGATGATCTCGCCGAGCTCCTCGTGGCGAAGCACGGCGTCGCCTCGGTCGTCAGGCATCGCAAGCTCGCCGCTTCCATTCCGGCGCCTCAACCCGCGTTCGCAGACATCGAGCAAAAGTGCGATCTGGTGATCACCGGATCGGGCGACTGAGGGGGCTGCACGTCGTGGAGTGTCCACGACAGTGTAGAAGCGGCAAAGCGCGGCGTGACGTCAATAGTCATCTGCTCCACAGCGTTCATCACCCTCGGGCGCACGCAATTGAAAGCGCTCGGCGCACCCGATATGCCGATCGCTGTGATCCCGCATCCGTTCGGCCTGCGCACGCGGAGGGAGGTCCGTAACATCGCGGAGAAGTGCGTCGATGAGATCGCCAGGCTTGCACTCGGCGGTGTCGACGAAACCCAAGCTGGTGTGAAGGCAAGCTCGAGCGCCGATCGCGCGCAGCAGATCGCCGTGCCCGAAGACTTCGAAGCCTTCAACGCATTGTGCGAAGAGCGCCGCTGGAGCGACGGCCTGCCGCTCGTGCCGCCCACGCCTGAGCGCGTAAAGCGCGTGCTGAACTCAACGCGTCGTAGTGCGCAGGATGTCATCGCGAATGTCGCGCCGGGTTTTGGCACTGCGACTGCAGAAGCCATTGCGATCAATGCCGTGATGGCGGGCTGCCGCCCCGAGTACCTGCCCGTTGTGATCACGGCGGTCGAAGCTGCGACGGAGCAGAGATTCAACCTGCAAGGCATACAGGCGACGACCAACCCGGTCGCGCCCTGGATCATCGTCAATGGACCGATCGCGAGAACGCTCGGCATCAACGGCGGAATGAACTGCCTTGGCCAGGGAACGCGGGCGAATAGCACGATCGGCCGTGCGCTGCGACTCGTGCTGCAGAACATTGGTGGGGCCCTGCCGGGTGAAATGGACCGCGCGACTCACGGCCAGCCGGGCAAACATACTTTTTGCTGCGCAGAGAACGAAGCCGAGAATCCTTGGGAGCCTTTGCACGTCGAGCGCGGATTCGCGGCGACGCAGAGCACTGTTACGGTAGTCGGAGCAGCGGGCACCCACAACCTCAACTCCCACGCAAAAGATGCTGACGATCTGCTGAAGGTGATTGCAGACAGCCTGCGCTTCCCCGCGAGCAACGATTACCACTTCGGTGGCCAACCGTGGCTCGTGATGTCGCCCGAGCACGCCGAAATCATGAAACGCGCAGGCCTGACGAAGTCCGATGTAAAACGCCGGTTATGGGAAGAGTCGAAGATGATCGCGAGCCGCTACGCGTCCAAGGACTACGTGCGCGCGCAGCACACCCGCCGCCCCGAGCTCGGCCAGATCGGCCCCGACACGCTGCTGCCGATTTCGATCAAGGCGGAAGATATCGGCATCATCGTGGCCGGGGGGCCCGGTACGCATTCGTTGTACGTACCGACGTTCGGCCAGACTCGCGCAGTCACCCGAGCGATCGACGACGTCCGAAGTGAGGCGCACTGATGCACTCAGGTGCGGTACTCGCTGCAATGCTCGTGTTCTCGATGGCGGCCGGCGCCCAGGCGCAGAGTTACCCGGACCGCCCCGTGCGCGTCGTCGTGCCCTTCCCCGCAGCTGGCGGGACGGACATTCTCGCGCGGCTGCTTCTTCAAAGAATGGCAGAACGCCTCGGCGCAAATTTTGTGATCGACAACCGCGCCGGCGCCGGCGGAACGATAGGCACCGAAATCGTGGCGAAAGCAGCGCCGGACGGCTACACGATACTGGTCGCGAGCAGCAGCCACACGATCAACCCGAGCGTATACAAGAAAATCGGCTATGACCCAGCGCGCGATTTCGCGCCGGTCACGTTGATAGCCTCCGGCCCGGGACTGCTTGTCGTGCACCCCTCGGTCCCCGCAAAAAACGTCAAAGAGCTCATCGCGCTCGCCAAATCTAAGCCGGGTCAATTGATCTACGCGTCGGCGGGAAATGGTACGCCGCCTCATCTTGCGGCAGAGCTCTTCAAGTCGATGGCGGGTGTGGATCTCGTGCACATCCCCTACAAAGGCAACGTGCCGGCGTTCGTCGATCTGCTGACCGGCGCAGTCTCCCTGTCATTCCCGACCATCACGTCGGGGCTGCCACAGGTGCGCTCGGGAAAACTGCGTGCGCTCGGCGTCACTTCGAAGCAGCGCTCGACTGTAGTTCCGGATGTGCCGACCATCGCCGAATCAGGGCTTCCCGGGTACGAAGCGACGACGTGGTACGGCATGCTCGCGCCTGCGAAAACGCGAATGCCGGTCATCACGAAACTGCACGACCAGATGGTGGAAGTGCTTAAGCTCCCGGACATTCGCGAAAAGCTGCTCGCGCAGGGTCTGGAGCCGGTCGGTAACAGACCCGACGAATTTGGCGCGATCATTTCAACGGAGCTCGTGAAATGGAGCAAAGTGGTTGCGGCTGCGGGGGTGAAGGCAGAGTGAGAAGAATCTGAATGATGAGTCACGAAGTAACGCGGTGACGAGATCTGGTGGCGCGAGATGGTGCTGCGCTAGTGGTGACGACGCTGGAGGAGTACTGGGATGGCAGTAGAACTGGCAGCACCAACCATACCGGGTCCGATCGCGGATACGAAAAAGCCGAAGCTGAAGATGCCGGCCGGAGCGTGCGATTGCCACGCGCATCTGTTCGGTCCGCAGACAAAGTATCGCTACGCGGCAAACCGTCGTTATACGCCGCCGGACGCTACGCTCGACGATTACATCGGAATGCTGAAGACGATCGGGGTAGAGCGCGCAGTACTCGTTCAGCCGAGCGTGTACCTGACCGATAACGCGGTGATCCTTGATGCACTTGCTGTGAAGCGCTTTCCACTGCGCGCAGTCGCTGCGGTGAGCAACGACGTGAGCGATGCAGAGCTCGCGCGTATGAACGCGCTGGGCGTACGCGGAGTGCGGATCAATTTCCGGAACAACAACGGCGCGACACCGGACATGGCGCCGCGGCTCGCTGAGCGCATCGCGCCGCTCGGCTGGCATTTGCAGGTCCACGTCAACGGCAAGGATTTCGCCGCTGCAGTACCCTTGCTGGAAGACCTTGCCGTCGATGTCGTGCTCGACCATATCGTGCAGGTACCGGTAACGGACGGACTGAACAGCTCAGCATTCGACGCCATCAGGCAATTCGTGCGGACAGGCCGGGGCTGGGTCAAGCTTTCAGCTCCCATGCGCATGTCGAATCAGGAGTACCCTTACGCAGACGTGAACCCATTCGTGCAGGCCCTCGTTGACATCGCGCCCGAGCGCATGCTCTGGGCCACGGACTGGCCGCACACGACGCTTACAAAGAAAATGCCGAACGATGGTGACCTCGTCGACCTGCTTTCGACCTGGATACCGGACGCCGAGACACGAAGGACACTACTCGTAGACAATCCCGCACGTTTGTACGGTTTCTAGCGCGCAACAAGCAATCAGCTTTCCCGTCATCCTGGCGCGAGTCAGGATCCATTTTGGAAATCGAAAGGAGCATGACATGGCCACCCAGAGCACGCGCCGCGAGCGCATGTCCAAACTTAACCCCGAGAACATGACCGAAGCGCAGCGCAAGGCCGCTGCCGAGCTCGCTTCGGGTCCACGCGGTGAGGTGCGCGGACCGTTCAACGTTCTGCTGCGCAGCCCCGAGCTCATGAGCCCCCTGCAGAAGGTCGGTGAATACCTGCGCTTCCGATGCCAGCTCGACCGCCGTATTGCAGAGATGGCGACGCTCATCGCGGCACGCCACTGGACGCAAGTATACGAGTGGAACGCTCACCACCCGCTCGCGCTCAAGGCCGGGCTCAAGCCGGACATCGCGCAAGCGATAGCCGAAGGACGCCGCCCGACCGCTATGGCTGTCGACGAAGAAATCGTCTACGACGTGCTCACCGAAGCACTCCAGAACAAGAGCGTGTCAGACGTGACGTACGAGCGCGGAATCAAGCAGTTCGGCGAGCAGAACCTCGTCGACGTGCTGGCGATCGCGGGCTACTACGCGATGCTCGCGTTGCTGTTGAACGTCGCGCGCACGCAATTGCCCGAAGGCCGCGAGGCGGGCATGCCGCACTTCCCGAATTGAAGAAGCGCCAA
>JAQGNH010000010.1 GCA_028291945.1 Betaproteobacteria bacterium | reverse complement strand
GCGACGTTCGTCAGCGCTTCGCCGATCGCCATGCGTCCCGACGCTTCCGCATCGATCAGCGCGAGCGGCGTACGCTCGCCCATCGCGAAGGCTTCGCCGCGATACGTCTCGTACCCCATCGCTGTGACAGCCACATCCGATACCGGCACTTGCCACGGACCGACCATCTGGTCGCGTGCGGTCAGTCCGCCGACGCTGCGATCTCCGATCGTAACGAGGAAAGTCTTGTCGGCAACGCTCGGCAGGTTCAGCACGCGTTGCGCTGCCTCTGCGAGCACAACGCCCGAGAGCGCGAACGGCGGAAGCTCGCGGCGCACGCGTGCGACTTCGCGCCGCATGCGCGGCGGCTTCCCGAGCAGCACGGCGAGGTCCATGTCGACCGCCTTGTTACCGAAACAGGGATCGACCACCGTTAGCCTGCCGTCCGTTGTCGCTGTGCCGATCACCGCGAAGGGACAACGCTCACGCGCGCACAGCGCGCTGAACGCGGCAAGGTGTTCCGGTGCAATCGCTAGGACATAGCGCTCCTGCGCTTCATTGCACCAGATCTGCATCGGCGACATGCCTGGCTCTTCGTTCGGAATCTTGCGAAGGTCGAAGGTACCGCCGCGTCCGGCAGAGTGGACGAGCTCAGGCACGGCGTTCGACAGGCCTCCCGCGCCCACATCGTGTATGGACAGTATCGGATTGGCAGCGCCGAGAGCCCAGCAGCGATTGATCACCTCCTGCGCACGCCGCTCGATCTCAGCGTTGCCCCTTTGCACCGAGTCGAAATCCAGGTCTTCCTGGTTCGTGCCGGTATCCATGCTCGAAGCTGCACCGCCACCCAGCCCGATCAGCATTGCCGGTCCGCCGATCTGAATGATCAGTGCGCCTTCAGGCAGCGCGGACTTGCTCGTATGGATGTGCGCGATGTTGCCCACGCCGCCCGCAATCATGATCGGCTTGTGGTATCCGCGCATTTCCCCGGCTACGCGCTGCTCGAACGTGCGGAAGTAACCCGCGAGGTTGGGCCGTCCAAATTCGTTGTTGAACGCCGCGCCTCCAATCGGGCCTTCAATCATGATTTGCAAAGGCGACGCGATGCGGGACGGCGCGCCGATACCATCGCACTCCCACGGCTGCTCGAAACCGGGTATGCGCAGGTTCGATACGGTGAAACCGGTCAGGCCTGCTTTTGGTTTCGCGCCCCTGCCCGTCGCCCCTTCGTCGCGGATTTCCCCCCCCGAACCGGTCGACGCTCCGGAATAGGGTGAAATGGCGGTCGGATGGTTATGCGTCTCCACTTTCATCAGAATGTGAGTACGCTCGTCCTGGAAGAGGTACTCGCCGCCTGCACCCGGATAGAAGCGGGCGATGTCGGCGCCCTCGATCACGGAGGAATTGTCCGAGTACGCGATGATGGTGCCGCGGGGATGACGGGCGTGAGTCGTGCGTATCATTGCAAAAAGCGTGTCCGGCTCTTCCTTGCCGTCGATCACCCAGTCCGCGTTGAAGATCTTGTGGCGGCAATGCTCAGAGTTAGCCTGCGCGAACATCATGAGCTCGACGTCAGTCGGATTGCGGCCCATGCACGTGAAGTTTTCAGTGAGATAAGCGATCTCGTCGTCAGACAGCGCGAGCCCCATTTCCCGGTTGGCGCGTGCGAGCGCTGCGGGGCCCCCGCCCAATACGTCGACGGTCTTCAGCGGTTGCGGATCGAAATGACGGAACAGGCGCTCGACCTCGTCGAAACTCGTGAACACCGTCTCCGTCATTCGATCGTGGATATGCGGAAGGAGCGCGCGCCGTTCTTCGTCGGTCAATGCAGCACCGCTGCGGTGCTGCGCCCAGAAAGCGACGCCGCGCTCTATGCGTTCGATTACGTCAAGGCCGCAATGGCGGGCAATGTCGGTCGCCTTGGACGACCACGGCGATATGGTTCCGAGACGCGGCACGCTCAGGAGCAGCGTGCCTCGCTCCTGCGCAAGCTCCGATTTCGGGCCATACGTCAGCAGACGCTCGAGCCGCTGCAGCTCGTCGCGCGCGAGCGCCCCTCGCGCATGTGCGAAGTGCCAGAATTCCGCTGTGAGCCGCACATCCGGCAGCACATCCGAGAAAGCCAGGTGGAGTTTGTTCAGGCGGAACGACGAGAGAGCTGCGCGGCCTCGAAGCCGAATGAGCTGCGGCATGCTGAAAGCAGAGACACTAAAGCGGTATTTTACTCTACGCCGCTGCTTCGCTGGGCTTCGAGCACAAGCGCGCGCTTTTGCGGCAATCGACGTTAGACAAAACCCACGGCGCTCCCGCGCTGGGTCTCCAACCTAAAGCGAGGCTTCAGTGTCTAGGCAACGCAAACCCCGCGCTCGGGCCAATAGGTGCCTATGCGGTATGCGGGTAAATATGAAGCCAGTGCGCAGCTCGATACAATGCGTGTAATTGCTGCATCTCACGCGACGCCGCCATGGCACGCTTCGCCCACGACACTCCAATCTACCGCACCGAAGAGATCCGTCAGATCGAGTCCATCTCGGCTGCGCACAGCGATCCCCCGCCGCTGATGGAGCGCGCGGGGCTCGCCGCCGCTGAGCTCGCCCGCGAGCTTGCAGGCTCGGACAAGCGGGTCGTGGTCATCGCGGGCCCCGGCAACAATGGTGGAGACGCGCTCGTTGTCGCGCGCCACCTCAAAGGCTGGTGGTTCAACGTGGACGTGCTGTTCACAGGGAAAGCGGCAAAGCTCGCTCATGACGCGGCCGCAGCGTATGCCGCGTGGCTGGGCGTGGGTGGCAGTTTCGTGACTGATCTGCCGCGCGCTCGCGACTGCGCTTTGATCGTCGACGG
>JAQGNH010000565.1 GCA_028291945.1 Betaproteobacteria bacterium | reverse complement strand
GTGCGCGGCCGTTGCCCGCTTCGATTCCCAGCACCCGCTGGTAGATCGCCTGAGCCTGGGTGAGGTCGTTATTGACGCGAGCGGCCTCGGCCTGCGAGAGGAGCTGACTGACTGCGATGTCGCGCTGGCGTGCGAGCGTCGCACGATACTCGAGATTGCCCGGCTCCTGTTTCCTTGCCTGCTCGAGGCGCGCGAGGCCCTCTTCGAATCGGCCTTGCGACATGTTCTGCATGCCCTCGCGGAATGCCTCGTTCCCTGTCGTAGCGCATGCGCTGAGCAGGAACGCGAGCGTGAGCGTGCCGATGCGGGCAGCTCTGAAAATGATGTTCACTCTGATGCTCCTGGCCGACGGAGCCGAATCATCCGCAGCGGCACTACTGACATGGGCGAGATGGGAACCTTCAATTCAACACCGGCATGGGCACACGCTGCGCAAGACCGAGCGGCAGATACATCAGCGTGACCGCCTGCGCATCGACCGATTCGACGCGGTAAGTCTGTTCGAACACTTCGCCTACGCGCACGACAAAATTCTGCTGCTGGTTGCTAAACACGACCAGGACACCAGTCGTATCGACGATGCTACCCGAGACGACATAAGGGAACGGCGGCGCCGTGGGCGGAGGGGGAGCTGTGGGTTTGCGCGCAGCAGCCGGCGGCGGCGGCACCTCCCACGTTTTCGAGCCAAATAGGTCGCGGACCCCGGCCGCAGGCTGCTGACGCTCGAGTCGCGTCGCGAGCGTTGGCGGGCTCGTCGGTGCGGGCAGAGCTTGTTCGCGGCGCGACGGAATTTCGCGCTGAGCGACAGGTGCAACAACTTCAGGCGCGACACTCTCCTGCGCTCTCGGCCATACGCTCGCAACGACGGTGACCAGCAAGGCCCCGCCGAGTACGATTCTGCGCGTGCGTATGGAGCCAACCATGATCAGAAGGCGTTCAGAAAAAGCGTGAACCGAATGGACGCATCGATCCGGTTCGCGTTGATCGCTTCGCGTTTGATAGCGATCTCATCGAGCGCTATTGCCGGGATCTGCTCCAGGACGTCGCCGACAAATTTTCGCACCTGCACGTAGGTCCCTCGCACCGGAAGACCGATCTCATACGCAAGCAGCCGGCCGTTCTTGTCGATGGTGACCTTGTACTCGCCCTGCTCCAGCCCGAGCGACTGCGAGCGCGCTGCAGCGAATATAATCCTCAGCCAGTCAGGGGCGCTCGCCTTCGCCGGCAACAGGCGATAGAACTGCTCCAGCCATGCGTCATAGCCCGGTGCCGAAGACTTGGGGGCATCCGCATTTGCACGAGAAAACGCTCTGATCGACATCGCTTCCTGCTGAAGCTCGCGTGTCTTCGCTTTCGCCGGATCGATCGCGATGAAATAGATCGCCACGGCGGCCATGGCGATCGCAATGCCAACCAGTCCATGCCAACCGAGAAGTCCCAGCCACTGTCGCACGTGCCAACGTAAGCTTGCCATACCTATTTCACCCAGGATGCAAGAACGACGAAGCGCATCGGCTGCAGCGGATCGCTTTGTTTGATCTGGTGGCTCGCGAGCACCACGTCGGCGAGACCGCCGGCTGCCTGCAGGCGCTCCACGTAATCCAGCATGTCATCGGCCGTTTTGGCTTCAGCCGTCAACTTAACGACGCTCTTTGCGGGATCTGGCTCGATCGCAAGTAGCGCAACGCCTGTAGGCCGTGTGGATTCGAGCGCAGTAAAGAGGTCGTTCCAGCGGAGCGACAGTCGTTGCAATGCAACCTGCGCGAGCTTGTATTCTTGCGCACTCGCCTCCAGGTCGCGAGGATTGCCGCGCACGGTCGGTGCACCGCGTTTGCCTGACTTTCGAATCTCCGCAGTTCTGAGCTCCTGCGTCTCCAACTCTTCACGCGCGGCGCGATATTGCACGAGCACGAAAACTCCAAGTAAAAGCCCGATGACGAGCACAAGTGTTCCCAGCGGTCGCGCCGCCGGGTTGCCACTGTATTCGAGCCGAAGCGCGCGCATCAAACCACCCCCGTCAAGGCCAATCCGTACTCCGAGTCGGTATGCGGCGAGTACCCGGGCAGTGCTCGGGGCGCGAGTACCTTGAATGGAATATCACTGGAAAAGTTAAGATCGAGCCGGGTAAGACTCGGCCCATAAGCGAGCACCGCGGAGGGCAACTCATCCTGGGCCAGCAGCAGCCGGCGCTCGAGCAGCAATGACACTTCGCTTTCCCAATCCGGGCCTACGCCTTTGCAAGTCAAACTCTGCCACGTTCCGCCCGCAGTCGTCGCGATACAAACCCGTCCGCTCTCAGGCAGGACGACCCACACCGACGCCCCTTTGACCTGTTTCCTGCAGCGATTGAAGGCTGCCATCAGATAAGGTTGCACTGAGCGCAAACGCAACGAAGTCGATTCGAATGCGGCGCGGACACTCGCGACCAAATCGCTTTCAACTGCGCTGGCGATGCACGCGCCGTTCGCCCGGTCGTCGGCCCATCGATAATCGAGCGCTGCTGCCGGTTCGCCATAAAGCTCGATGAAGTGATGTGCGACCCAAGCGCGCTTCTCTTCGTCCGTCACGAGATGCTCGCTCCACGGCACGAGCGCGTAACGCACAAAGTGATTCGACAGCACGACGCACGCATCGGCGCGCTGCCACGCCGGCTCCCGCAAAACTTGATTGAGCGCTTCGACGCAAGTCTGCCAGTGCGACGATGCACCACCCGGCCACCGCACGACGTGCTTGGCCACAACCTTCGGACGCCAGCGCCTGGAGACGCGAGCCACAGCAAGGTGGTCCGGGCTCAGTGCAATCCGTACTTCATCACGCCACGAAGGTAACACGATTGATCTCTTCCAAAGTCGTTTGGCCACGCCTGACGCTATCGAGCGCCGACTCTCGTAACAGACGCGTCCCGTTTCGACGCGCCGCCTCCTTGATCGCCTTGATCGGCAAGCGGGTCGCGATCATCTCTCGAATATCGTCGTCAAGGTTGAGAATCTCTGCGATTGCCTTGCGGCCCTTGTAGCCGGTCCCGCGGCACTGGCCACAACCGGTGCCGCGTACGAACTGAAATTGCTCGGCCATTTCAGGCGACAAGCCGGAGCTCGCCAGCAGCTGGGGCTCAGGCTCGTAGGACTCGCTGCAGTGGGGACACACCACGCGCAGCAAACGCTGCGCGAGCACGCCGTTCAGCGCCGAGACGAAGCTGTACGGATCAACCTGCATGTGCAGAAAGCGCCCGATCACATCGAACACATTGTTCGCGTGCACCGTCGTGAAAACTAAGTGTCCCGTCAACGCCGACTGCACGGCGATCTGCGCCGTCTCCGTATCGCGGATCTCGCCGACCATGATCTTGTCCGGATCGTGGCGCAGAATCGAGCGCAATCCGCGCGCGAAGGTCAGCCCTTTTTTTTCATTCACGGGAATCTGCAGCACCCGCGGCAACTGGTATTC
>JAQGNH010000534.1 GCA_028291945.1 Betaproteobacteria bacterium | reverse complement strand
GCGAACCGTATTGGGGTTCCTGCATTCCCAGCACAACGAGGTCATAAGCGCCGGGCTCGACTTCATCCGGGGTACTTGCCGAAAGCGCGCCCGGAAGCATCTTTGAAGCGATCTCGACCTGCGGCTGACCGCCACCGAGCGGGAAGCGCACACGGGTTCCTTCACGCCTGATCAGCTCCGCGGTCGGCCGTGTGCACACCAGGGTGACCCGATGACCGGCCATCAGCAGCTTAGTGCCGAGCAACGAGCCGTAAGAGGCGCCGAGTATGAGAATGCTGTAATTCATGTGAGATCTCCGTCCAGCGCAGGGCTGTCTGCGCGGTTGATGACACTATGATAGGCGGGAGCGAAGAAAAATTTGACTTTGGAAATTTCACAGTGTTAATTTCACACGGTCCATGTCATATAACTGCAACTCACACTTCCTCGGTGCCAAGCTGCGAGCCCTGCGCAACGCAACGGACTCACCCTGGAAGAGCTGTCGGCGCGCTGCATTCAGCTCGATTCGCATCGCGCTCCATCGGTCTCCTATCTGAGCATGATCGAGAGCGGCAAGCTTGTCGGTGGGGGTGGATCTCGCACCTGCGCTGCGCTCGCACAGCGTCGATCCGGGCAATGTCGTCGCCAGCATCACCGACGAATGTCTGCGCCACCGCGGCGAAGCCAGAATTCCCAAAGCGGCCGCGGATGCGATCCGCGGAGCGGCCCGGGTGCTGAACATTGCCTGGGTCGAGGATGCGCTGTCCGGCCCGGCACGCGTCATCTGTCCGCGCAGCACGCATTGTCCTCGTACCGATCATTGCAATGGTGCCGACGCTTCGCGCGCCCGCGAGATCACCGATGTGCGCGAGGAGATCATCGGCAAGGCGAGGCGAGGCCGGTGACGATCGTCGAAAATTGAGGCGGACGTCGCTCTTATTTGGACCGGGGCTGCAGATCTCAGCTTAACGCGCCTCAGACTCATCGCGCGGCGACCGTGTGAGCACGCTGCCTCCGCCCATGATCAGCGCGCTGAGCCAGAACACGGGCGACAATCCAAACGCGGACGCAATCAACCCGAATACCGGCGGGCAACTCACGCGCATCAGATTGTTTACGGTCTGCCGCAGACCGAGGATCTCTCCGGAACGGCCCTCGACCGAGCGGCTGAAGATCATCATCGTCGTGATCGGCTGGCCGCAGCCCATGCCCAGCCCGAACGTGAATGAAATCAGCGCAAGCGCCACCGCATTGTGAAAGAACGGCACGAGAACGAACCCGATCATTGCAAGACCGAACGAGTAACGCAGTACAGTCTCTTCGCCGCGGCGTGCAATGAGGTACGGCATCAGGAATCGGACGAAGAATGATGCGGCAGCAAACGTGGCCAGCACGCCGCCGATCGCCGAAGCGGACAGGCCGATACCGTAGCCGTAAACCGGTATGTAAAACTGATACAGGTCCTGGCCCACCTGCACCAGACTGCTGGTCATGAGTATGCGCACCATCCCGCCGTGCGCGAGTGTCTCCCTTATGCTTCGGCCCGGTCCACTATGGCGGGTTCCTCCCGGCAGGCGGTCTCCCCAGATCACGAGCAGCGCTGCCGCCGCGACCGACAGCGACACCAGATACAGGCACGCATTAGCAGGGCCGGAATAATCGATGGCAATTCCGGCCAGTAAAGGCCCTGCGAAGTTGGTGCTCGCGCCGATCAGGCTCGAATTGCTGAAGTTGCGCGCGAGCTCGTGCGGCTTGCTCAGGAGTCCCACGAGGTTCTGCAGCAGAACGTTGTACAACGCGAACGCCGCCCCCAGCAGCGTGCCGGCAACATACAGCGCCGATATTTCCCGCACGAAGTACGGAATCATCATGGCGCAACTCCCGCAGACGGTGCCAAACAGGAGCAGCCAGCGCGAACCCACTCGATCCGAGTACCGCCCGACAGGCCAGGAGATCAACAGCGGGAAGATGTAGAGCGTCGCCACGACGATGCCCACGACAGAAGCTGATGCACCCAACTGCAGCGCATACAGCGAAAATGCCACGCGGGCGCAGCTGATGCTGCCGAAGCAGCACAGCATGAGCGCGAAGGTAAGGTAAAGCGGCTTGCGCGTCGCGATTGGGTTGGTGTCCAAAGCTCGGATTATTATTAGAGGTGCAACCTGAATCTATCATGCTAGGCGTAGCAGGTTCGCCCCCATACCGACACAATTGGAGACAGACTTGATGTTTCTGCGTCGCGCATTCAAAGCGTTTTCAGGCTTGTGTTTCGTCTTGGCCACGACAGGTGTGGTACTTGCCGAGACACCTGCGGAGCCCTTCCAGCCCGTCGTCGGCCAGGAAGGCAAGGATGTGGTCTGGGTGCCGACCCCGCCGGTGCTCGTCGAAAAAATGCTGGGATATGGCACGTGTGACGCCACAGGATTACGTCATCGATCTCGGCTCGGGCGACGGACGCACCGTAATTGCCGCGGCGAAACGCGGCGCGCGTGGACTCGGCGTGGAATACAACCCGAAGATGGTCGAAATTGCGGCGCGGACCGCAGCGGTTGAAGGTGTCGCCGACAAGGCTGCTTTCGTGCAGGGAGACATGTACGAAGCAGACATCTCACAAGCGACAGTGCTCGCCCTGTTTCTGCTGCCCGAGAACCTGCGGAAGCTCGCGCCGAAGTTCCTCGCGTTGAGGCCCGGTACCCGCATTGTCGCGAATCACTTCGGAATCGCCGGCTGGGAGGCATACGAGACTGACCGGACCGAAGGTGACTGCGTGAGCTGGTGCACCGCTTTACTTTACATCGTGCCTGCGAATGTGGGTGGCACATGGCGCCTGTCGCAGGGCGAGCTCACGCTCGAGCAGAAATATCAGAAGGTTTTCGGCACGCTGTCGCAGGCCAACAGCAGACTGGAAATAGAGAATGGCCGATTGCGCGGCGATGAGATCAGTTTCACTGCAGGCGGTGTCGAGTACGTCGGTCGCGTGAACGCAGACGCGATAAGCGGAGAGCTGAAAGGCAGCGCGTGGACAGCGGTTCGCGTTCGGCGCTAGAGCTCTCCTCCCGCGCGTGCTACATGAAAGCCTAGTCCGGGTTTATGCCGGCGGCCTTCACCACCTGCGCCATGCGCACGGCGCCTGTCTTGACGAGCTCCGCGACGCGCTCCGGCGTGCTGTGCAGCGGAATGAGCCCGAGGCTAGCGAATTTCTCCTGCACGTCCGGCGCTTTCATGAACTGACCGATCTCAGAATTCAACCGCCTGATAATGGCAACAGGAGTGCCTTTCGGCGCCGCCATCGCCCACCAGGTCTGCGGGAACCATTCCTTGATGCCCGCTTCGGCCATGGTCGGCACATCTGGAATTGCACTCGAGCGCTGTTCGCTGCTCACCACGAGCGCGCGCAGCCTCCCGGCTTTGACGTGCGGAACGGCGGGCGCCATATCCGCGAACGTCATCGAGATCTGGCCGGCGACGGTGTCAGTTACGGCGAGGATACTGCCCTTGTACGGAACATGAATGAGCTTGATGCCCGTTGCCGCCTGGAACACTTCCCCGACGATATGCTGGGTCGTGCCGATTCCGCCCGAGCCGACCGTGAGCTGACCCGGTTTCGATTTCGCGAGCGCGATCAGCTCCTGCGCCGTACGCGCCGCGACCGAAGGGTGCACTACCAGAACTTGCCCCGCGGTAGCGAGTTGCGAGATGTGCGCGAAGTCGTTTATCGGATCGAAAGGCAGGCGTTTATACAGGAACTGGTTCGTGACAAGGCCGCCCATGCTGGTCAACAGCAGCGTATAGCCATCGGGTTGTGCTCTGGCGCCGAGCTCGTAACCTATGGTCCCGGAGGCACCGCCTCGATTGTCGACCAGGACCTGTTTACCGAGCGAATCACTGAGCTTCTGCGCGACGACCCGAGCGACAATGTCGCTCGTGCCGCCGGGAGGAAACGGTGCGATGAAGCGTACGGGTTTCGTTGGATAGGCCTGCGCGGTAGCAGCGCTCGGAAGATTCAGCACGGCGAATGCCAGCAAGAGAATTTTCGATCGCGCACCCATGCAGGGCTCCTCGTATCATGGAACTGTTGTTTGAAACTTGTTTGATTTGTAGCCGACTAACCATCTTACTCAATCGAAATCTACGAGCCAACCCGGCTCATGCTTCCTCTATGTCGAGCGGCGATAGACGCCGCATAACGCGTCTTGGCGCGCGGAGCGAAGCGAAGGGGCGGCGTAGAACTCAGGAGCGCGCGCGTTGAAACCGATCGTCTGTATTGTAGGTACCGGGGGAACCATCGCATCGAAGTACGACGCCACGCTCGGCGGCCACACGTCAGCGGCGACTACAGAGGAGCTCGTTGCTGCTGTCCCCGTATTGCAGGATGTCGCGGCGATCCGCGGTGTCGAACATTCGAATATCAACAGCGCGCTGATGGACAGTACCACAGCGTTCAGTCTGAGAGATACCCTGCGCAACGTACTTAGTGATGACGTGGTTGGCGGAATCGTAGTCACACACGGCACGGCGACGCTCGAAGAAACCGCGTACCTCATGGACCTGACAGTCTCGACCGACAGGCCGATCGTCCTTACCGGCGCTCAGCGCAATTTCGACGAGCCCGACGCGGACGGCCCGCGCAATCTTCTCTACGCCGTGATGATCGCGGCTGCTCCTGAAGCGCGGTCCCGCGGTGTGCTGGTCGCACTCGCCGGTGAAATCCATGCGGCGCGTGATGTGACCAAAGTGCACACCGAGAGCCTCTCCTGCTTCGCGAGCCGGGATGGCGGTCCGCTGGGCCTCGTCAACAAGTACGGCGTGACGTTTCTCAGCACACCCGACCGGCGCATCTACATCGACGTCGACCGGATCGAAGAGAACGTGCAGCTGGTTCGCATGGGTCAGGGCGCCAACGACATGCTGCTTCGAGCGTGCATACGCGAGCGCGTCGCCGGCATCGTGGTCGAAGCGACTGCAGGCGGCAACGTGAATGCGCCTTACTACGAAGCGATCAACGATGCGCTCGATGCGGGGATCCCGGTCGTCGTTGCAACACGCGTCAGCGCAGGTTCCCCTCACCTCGGTAAAGGTTACCGTGGCTCATTCATGAGCCTCACCGCGAAAGGCGCGATATCGGCCGGGTACCTGAGCGGGCTCAAAGCTCGCATACTGCTGATGGTCGCACTTGGGCAAACCCGTGATCATGCGCAACTGGCCGAGATTTTTGCTCGCGCAGGCGGGGTGGCTTAGCACGGCTTCTGCTCACCGAAGTTGTCCAACGAGGCGCGCGATAAAACGCGCGGCCTCTTCCAAGCGGCCCTTTTTCCTCGCGCCACTCGACTCGCGCACATAGTCTGGTGTCCTTCCTCTCTGTTCGAGCGCTCACTGTCCGGTTTGATTCATGCATGATCGCAGTGACAACGCACCCGCGGCGCGCACAATGTTTCTCAAGTGCATTTTCATGACGATGATGTGCCCGCTGGCTTTTGCGGCCGAGGATCCGCCGCGAACACCCTGCGGTACCGCGCCGAATCCGCCGTACGCGCAACCGGGCGCCCAACCCAATGTGAAGGTGTGGAACGGCGGCAGTCGAGGCGTTCGCGTCAGCGCTCGCTGCAACGATAGTACCGAAGATTTCAAAGTGGTCATCGGCCTTGCGGGCACGCTGCGCTTCGAAGGGACCGCCGACCAGTTACTCGCCCGCATCGGGGCGGCGTCCGAGATGCAAGGCATCCGCTACTGGTCGGTGACGGACAAGCAGTGGCGTGTGCTTGTCACGCACTCCGCCGCAGTGCAAAGCGCGGCTTCCGCGGAGCGCCGCTCAGACTTCAGTGCCGCCGAGATGAAGCAAGGCAGGGATTTGTTTTTTGCTCAACGCGACAGCCGCTCCACAGGTGAGGTCGTCAACCGCATGCGAATGCTGGAGGCCACGCCTGACCGCCTCGTGATCGAGAGTGAGAACGTGTCCCCAATAAAAACGTTCGTGTTCACGTGGTTCAGGCCGGGCGAGCTTCGTACGGTTCACTTTCTGACGCGTCATTCCGCCGGCGTGTGGAATTACTATGCTCTGACGGCAGTCGACACAAAGCAGTCCGACAGCCATATGCCCTCTCTCATCAATCGCGCCGCGGCGCTTTATCGCTATGTTGCCGGACAGCCCACCGATCAAGAACCGCCGCTCGCGCCGTGATCCTTTGCCGGCCGCAGTGCGCTTGAGCGCGATGCGACTCTTGATGTCGATGCGCCTTGCGTGTTTCATGTTGGTTGTCGCATTCGTAAGCGGATGCGCGACGCTGCCGCCCGGATCGGACTTTCCCAAGACTCCGTCGTGGGCACTTGCGACTTCGACCGAGACGCGGCTCGGCCGTCAGTTCGAAAGCGCGGCGCGCGAGCACGGGGGTAAATCCGGATATCGGCTCCTCTCTGCAGGAATCGACGGACTCACTGCGCGCGCGCAAATGATCGACGCGGCAGCGCTCACGCTCGACGTCCAGTACTACATTTTTCGCAACGACAAGACCGGGCGACTGGTCGCCGACGCCTTGCTGCGCGCTGCCGATCGTGGCGTGCGGGTGCGCGTTCTGGTCGATGAAGGCGAACGCGTTGCCGGTGATGAACAGATCGAGTTACTGGATGCACACCCGAAGATCGAAGTTCGGCTGTTCAATCCGTTTGCCTATCGCGGCCACGCGAAGACCGTGCGCAGCCTCGAATTCATGCTGAATGCGCGGCGGCTCGACTACCGCATGCACAACAAGCTCCTGGTCGTCGATAACGCTGCGGCGATCATCGGCGGGCGCAACATCGGCGACGAATACTTTCAGGTCGATCCCGAGTCGCAGTTCGGTGACGATGACGTGTTTGCCGGCGGCCCGATCGCGAGGCAGCTCTCCGCGACGTTCGACGAATACTGGAACAGCGCCCTCGCCATACCCGTGCGCGCGCTCGGAAACGGCCGGCCGTCACAAGCTCAGCTCGATACGTATCGCAAAGAGCTCGCCGAGCATCGCCAAGCGCTCACGGCAGACCGCACCGATTATCTCGGGCACATCGCGAAAGGAGAGCCTTTCGCGGGCATGGTATCCGGCAAATTGCCGCTCGCCTGGGCGAGCGCGCAGCTCGTCTATGACAGTCCGGAAAAGAGGCGTGTGGACAAAGGCGAACGGCCGGGCAACCTGATCTATCCACCCGTAATCGATACCACCCAGGCGGTCCAGTCCGAGCTGCTGATCGTCACCCCGTTCTTCGTACCGGGCCCGAGCGGCATGGAGCTCTTCAAAGCGTTACGCGAGCGCAACGTGCGCGTGCGCGTGCTCACCAATTCGCTCGAAGCGACGCCAGAGCTGATGGCGCATTCCGGTTACATGCATTATCGGCGTCCCCTGCTCGAGGAAGGCATCGAGCTCTACGAAGTGCGCGCGCAGCTCGGTACCGCCAGCGGCAGCGGCGAATCGCCGGGCATGGTGGCCTATGGGAGATACGCGCTGCACGCAAAGCTCTTCGTATTCGACGGCACAAAAGTGCTGATCGGATCGATCAACTTCGATCTGCGCTCGAAGCATCGCAACACCGAAATCGGTTTGATCATCGACAGTCCGGCGCTTGCGCAGCAGACCTCCAAGAGATTCGCAGCGCTGGTGCAGCCGGCCAACAGCTACGAGCTCGTGTTGACCCGCGACCAGGCGATGGGTCCCGCGCGTCTCGTCTGGCGAACGAAGGATAACGGCCAGATGGTCGAGTACGACCGCGAGCCTGCGGGCGGCGAGTGGCGCAGAGCGAAGGTCCAGTTGCTTACGCTGCTCCCGCTCGACCCCGAGCTGTAATTACTCGTTACTACCCGGGCCGACCCAGCCGCCCGGTCCGTTCGCACCGCATCAGGGCACCCGACGCGCGCTCGCGGTGCCCTCCCCTTCGGCTGAGTTATTGTCGCTACAATGCCCAATAGGCTTGCGCTCTCAGTCACGTCCGATGGGCTCACCCCTTTCGGATACGTCACCGGCACCAGGGTTCTTACAAGAGGGGGAACAGCATGGCAGCTTTGCTTGGTCGTTTCGCAGCGCTCGTCATCACCGCGTGCATCGCAATGCTGTCGCTCTCGCCAGCATCGGCACAAGGCCAGAAGGTCCTGAAGTTCATTCCGCAGGCCGACCTGCGAATCCTCGATCCCATCAGCACGACGGCATACATCACCCGTAACCACGGCTACATGGTGTACGACACGCTGTTTGCGATGGACGAGAAATTCCAGGTCAAGCCGCAGATGGTCGACAAATACGAAATGAGCAAGGATCAGCTCACGTATACGTTCACGCTGCGCGACGGCCTCAAGTTCCACGATGGGCAAGCCGTACGCTCGGCCGATTGCATCGCCTCGATCGACCGCTGGAGCAAACGCGACGCGCTCGGCCAGAAGCTGGGCGAAGCCACCGCCTCGTGGTCCGCCGTCAACGACAAGACGTTCCGGCTGACGCTGAAGAAACCGTTCCCGCTGACGCTCGAAGCGCTCGCCAAGCCCTCGTCCAACGTGCCGTTCATCATGCCCGAGCGCATCGCGAAGACGGATGCCTTCAAGAACATCGAAGATGCGACGGGATCGGGTCCGTTCAAATTCGTGAAAGACGAGTGGGTGCCGGGCAACAAGGTGGTGTACGTCAAGAACACCGATTATGTGCCGCGCAAAGAACCGCCATCGTGGGCATCCGGTGGCAAGGTCGCAAAAGTCGATCGCGTCGAGTGGATTTACATTCCGGACTCAGCCACTGCCGCTGCCGCATTGAACGCGGGAGAGGCGGACTGGTGGGAGCAAATGCCGCCCGATCTCATTCCGCTACTGAACAAGAACAAGGCCATCACGGTAAAGAACATCGACCCGCTGGGATCGATGGGCCTTCTCCGCTTCAATTTTCTACACCCGCCATTCAACAACGAGAAGATGCGTCAGGCGCTGCTCTACGCGCTGAATCAGCAGGATTACGTTATCGGCATCGCGGGCGATGCCAAGAACGGGCATCCCTGCTATTCATACTTCACATGCGGCACACCGCTCGCGACTGAAGTGTCTGCCGATCCGCTCAAAGGCAAGCGCGATCTGGAGAAAGCAAAACAGCTCATCAAGGAAGCGGGCTACAAGGGCGAACGCATCGTCATCATCGACGCGACCGATCAGCCCATCGTGCACTCTCAATCGCTGTTGACGCTCGAGATGCTGAAGAAGCTCGGCCTCTATGCCGAAGTGCAGGCGGGCGACTGGGGCACGCTGATCACCCGGCGCGCCGTGAAGGAACCTCCGGAGAAAGGTGGCTGGAACATTTTCCACACCTGGCTCGTCGGTCCGGACATGGTCAATCCCGCTGTGAATTTCCCGATACGCGGCACGGGCGACAAGGCGTGGTTCGGCTGGCCGACTGATCAGAAGCTGGAGGAGCTGCGGGAAGCGTGGTTCAACTCGACGGACGCCGCCTCTTCCAAGAAAGCGGCGAGCGCGGTGCAGCAGCGTGCGTTTGAGTTCGTGCCGTTCGTTCCGACCGGACAGTTCATCCTTCCGACGGCGTATCGCTCGAATATCACGGGCGTCATCATCGCGCCGATGTCGCTCCTGTGGAATGTCGAGAAGAAATAGAGCAACAGCTGATTGAACCCACTGTGATTTATCGGTGTTCGCGTATGTAATACGGCGGCTCTTCTCCACCCTCGTCGTCATGACGGTGGTCGCGTT
>JAQGNH010000526.1 GCA_028291945.1 Betaproteobacteria bacterium | reverse complement strand
AAAGGCGCCAAGTCTTGGCGAACAACCTGCCTCACAAGAAAAAAGAGGGTCGCGACGGAACAGCACGGTTTTCCAGATCAAGAATGCGGTGCCGAACCTCGTGGCACTTACCTCGAAATATCCCGCGCCACCGTCTATAACATCCAACTGCTGATGGCACGTGGTCGGCGGGTACGTCGCCGGCCTGCTCTCCAATATTTTATTTCAATCCGTTTATCCTAAATTCTTCGCAAACAGACATGATGACCTCGCATCCCATTCAGGCAGCTTCCCGCCGGCCGGAAAGAAACACCCCAGTGTTTTTTTTAACGCGCGCATTTCCATTCGCCATGCTGTCTTTCGCCTTGTATGCGGCATCCTCCGTTGCGGCTGCAGCGGACCCCGCGTACCCGGATCGACCGATTCGATTGATTGTTCCATCCGCGGCCGCGGGATCGCCCGACACCATCATGCGCACCATCGCGAACCGACTGACGCAGCAGATGGGACAGCAGGTCGTGGTAGATAACCGGCCCGGCGGATCGTATACCATCGGCACGATGGCGCTGGCGAAAGCGCCTGCCGATGGCTACACGATCGCCTATGCGAACCTGACATCGCTCGTGATGAATCGCTTTTATCTCAACGAACAACCCCTCTACAACATCGACAAGGATCTGGCGCCGGTAGTGCAGACTCATTACCAGGCCAATGTTCTGGCGGTGACGCCATCGCTGCCGGTTCGATCGGTCAAAGCGTTAATCGACTACGCCAGATCGAATCCCGGACGACTGCTGTATGGTTCCAGTGGTAACGGCACGTCCAGCCATGTATCTGCCGAGCTCTTCAAGTCCATGACCGGAACCCAGATGGAACATGTTCCATACAAGGGCGCCCAGCAATCCAACATCGATCTGATGGGAGGGCAGATTCAGTTGACGTTCAATAACGTGGTGACCATGGCGCCGCTGATAAAGTCGAAAAAGCTCATTGCGCTCGGTATCACAGGGCCCAAGCGTTCGCCGCTGTTTCCGGATTTGCCGACCATCGCCGAAAGTGGCGTGCCCGGCTATGAATTCACAGTGTGGGGCGGTCTGATCGTCCCCGCCGGTACACCCAAATCCGTCATTGCACGACTGAATGGCGAAGTGAACAAAGCCTTCCAGCTTCCTGCCATTCAGGAGCAGTTCGACGGTCTGGGCAACACCCTGGTAGGCGGCACGCCGGCAGAATTCTCGGCGTTTATTGCGCGAGAGACGAACAAGTGGGCGCCTATCATTCCTCGCATCAAACTGAAGGCGACCTGACTCCCTTGGCGCAAATCATTATTCACTCGATGAACAAGACCTATGAGTAAGCGCGTCGGCGTACTCGGGGGCATGGGCCCGATGGCGACAGCCGATTTTTTCAGGAAACTCATAGAGGAAACACCGGCACAACGGGACCAGGACCATCTTCCGGTCGTCATATATTCCGTCCCGCAAATGCCGAGCCGCGACAAGGCTATAACACAAGGAGGCGAATCGCCGTTTCCGCAGATGCTGGCGGGACTGCACGCGCTGAAACAGCAGCGTGCCGATTTTGTGGCTATACCGTGCAACACGGCGCATTTCTGGTACGAAGATCTTTGCCGCGAAGGCGGAATACCCATCCTGCATATCGTTGATGCTGTTTGCGATGAGTTGTCGCATGCTCGCAGCATTGAAGGTCCAATTGGCTTGCTGAGCACTGAGGCAACGCTCCTCTCGCGGATTTACCACGATCGTCTGTTGCAGCGCGGGATCGAGCTCATCGTCAACACACCCGAAGAGCGCGATAAATTCATCAACCCGGGTATCGAATTGGTGAAATGCGGCCGACTCGAAGAAGCCGGCATCGCGGTTCAGCGAGCCGTAGCATGTTTGTTGGAGCGTGGAGCTAAAAAGCTCATTCTCGGCTGTACCGAGCTCCCTGTGGCTCTCGAGGCCATCGATTCGCCAAGCAAGGAAAATTGCATCGATGCAACGCGGGCGCTTGCACGCGCGTCAGTATCGCGCGCCCTCGCGTGAACTGCGTCAGAGAAGATGATACGGAGTAGCTGACGCGCCGCGCGTGCGCTCGAGCTAGCGCTCGGCGCGGTTGTTAAATACCTGCTCTAAAATACCGGAGCAAACGCGTCTTTGCTCGTCAAGAATAAAGCCGTTCAGCGGTGAGCGTCGGACGTGCCCCGAGCTGTCGACTTGGCGCCACCACGTTGAGCAGCCGTGGTGCATGACGACGAGCTTTGCGCGGTACGTTGCGCCGCTATGGCGCATACGCGGTAGAGTCCGGGAATCAGCTAAAGGGGGACCACCATGGCAGCACAGCACGAACGTTCCGTTTCCGCCACTAGCGCGCCAGGCCCGGGGCCGCTCGCCGGCATCCGCGTCATCGAGCTGGCCGACGAGCAGGCGGAATACTGCGGACTGACGCTGGCGGGCCTCGGTGCCGAGGTCATCAAAGTCGAGCCGCCCGGCGGCAGCCCCACGCGCCGCATCGGACCGTTCTATGAAGACAAGGAAGATCCCGAGCGCTCGCTGTTCTTCTGGTACTACAACCGCGGCAAGCGCTCGATCATGCTCGATCTCCAGCAACAGAAGGACCGCGATCGCTTTCGCACGCTCGTCGCGAGTGCCGACGTCCTCCTGGAATCCACGCCGAAGGGAGAGCTCGACAAGCTCGGACTGAGCACGGAATCGCTCAGAAACGAATTCCCCACGCTGATTCATGCGCGCGTCTCTCCGTTCGGAGATAACGGTCCGTGGGCGAACTTCAAGGCGTCGGATTTGGTTCATCTCGCGCTCGGCGGCGTGATGATGAACTGCGGCTACGACCCCGATCCGAGCGGCAAGTATGATCTGCCGCCGATCGCGCCGCAGATGTGGCACGCGTATCACGTCGCCGGTGAGCAGCTTTCCTTCACGCTTCTCGCTGCGCTGGTCTATCGCTTCCGCACGGGCAAAGGCCAGCTCGTCTCGTGCTCGGTGCACGAGTCGGTTTCGAAATCCACCGAAGTCGATCTGATGACGTGGGTCATGCGGCACGCGCTGGTGCTGCGCCAGACGTGTCGTCATGCGCGTGAATCCATCGCGCCGAATCCGTCGATCGCGCATACCAAGGACGGGCGCTGGGTGATGGCAAGCCTGGGCAATCGCGCGGACGACGGGGAGCGTCTGCTCAAGCTGCTCGAACGCTACGGCATGGCAGAAGGGTTCAATCTGGAGCAGATGGCGGCGCCGAAGGGCGGACGCTTCGTTCCCGGCACCGGCCCTGTGAAGACAGGCCGTGACGAAGGCATGGAAGCGGTTCAGCGTTTCGTGCGCTCGTTCACTTACGAAAACATCCCGTGGCGCGAAGCGCAGGATGCGGGGATGCTCTGGGCACCGCTCAGAAAACCCCATGAGAACGCCGTCGATCCGCACTGGATCAAGCGCGGGAGCGTCGCGGATGTCGAGCATCCCGAGCTGGGCAAGTCGTTCCGCTACCCTACGAGCAAGTGGATTTCCACCGCGAATTCGTGGGTGGTGGGACGCCGCGCACCGCTGCTGAATGAAGATGCCGAAGCTATAGCGCCGAAACCGAAGCGCGAAACGCCGGTGATTGCTGCGAATGCGCGCGTCGACCCGAAAGAGCCGCCGTCGAAGCGCGGCAAACCTTTTCCGCTGCACGGCATACGCATAGTCGACTTCTCCTGGTTCCTCGCATCCGCCGGCGGCACGCGGTTCTTGAGCGCGTTTGGCGCCGAGAGCATCAAGATCGAGCTCAAGACTCATCCGGATACGCGGCTCGCAGCGATGGCGCCCGTCGGAGGTCGCGAGGCGCGCGACAAAGCGACAGGGCCGCTCCCCGGCGTGACTGATATCAACCAGGGCGGACAATTCAACAACAAGAATCCCGGCAAGCGCGGCATCTCGCTCAACGTGAGGCATCCGAAAGGCCTCGAGATCGTGAGACGCCTCATCGCCATGTCGGACATCGTTGCGGAAGGCTTCTCGCCGGGCGTGCTCGACAATTGGGGGCTGGGATACGCCGAGCTCAAGAAGATCAAGAAGGACATCATCTACGTCCAGCAGTCGGGCATGGGCGCGCAGGGCACGTACGGACGCTTCCGCACCGTCGGTCCGATTGCGAATGCGTTCGCGGGATTGTCCGAGATGTCGGGACTGCCCGAGCCTGCGATGCCTGCAGGCTGGGGTTACTCATACCTCGACTGGATGGGCGCCTTCAGCTTCTCGCTCGCGATGCTCTCCGCCCTCTTCCACCGCGATCGCACCGGCGAAGGACAGTGGATCGACGCTTCGCAGACCGAGGTCGGGCTCTTCATCAACGGCCCCGCCCTCCTCGACTGGTCGGCAAACGGACGCGTGTGGACGCGCATCGGTAATCGCTCGCCGTGGAAACCCGCGGCGCCGCATAACGTCTATCCGTGTGCAGGCGACGATCGGTGGATCACGATCGCGTGCTTCACCGAGGCCGAATGGAGTGCGCTGCTCAAAGTGGCGGAGCATCCCGAGTGGGGCAAGGATTCTCGATTCGAAACGCTCACCGCGAGGCTTGCGCACCAGGAGCCGCTCGATGCGCTCATCAGCGGCTGGACGAAATCGCGCAATGAATACCAGATGATGCATGCGCTTCAGAGTGCCGGAGTACCCGCAGGCGTGTGCCAGACAGCCGGGGATCGCTGCGACAACGACCCGCAGCTCAAGGCGCTCGAATGGCTGACCGAAGTGACGGGCACGAAGATCGGCCGATGGCCGATTGCCGAGGTGCCGATCAAGATGAGCGAGAGTCCCGCGTACATCGGCGGACGCATCGACCGCGGCGCGCCGTGCTATGGCGAAGACAATAATTATGTTTACGGTGAGTTGCTGGGGATGTCATCGAAAGAAATCGAGCAGCTTGCGGCAGACGGCGTCATTTAAAGCGCCCCCTCCCCAGCCCGGGGTTGGGGAGGGCGCAGCTTTCAGCTAATCGAACTTCGTCCCGATGATCTTGAAAATCCTGCCGTACTTCTCGTAGTCGCTTTTCATCCGCACCGCCAGCTGCTCGGGCGTCATGTACCATGGCTCGAGCGCATCGAGCTTGTTATCGGGTCTTTCAAGCACTTTCTTGATCTCGGCATTCAGCCGATCGACGATCGGCTTCGGCGTCCCCGCCGGCGCGAAGACGCCGACCCACCCTCTGAACTCGTAACCGGGAACGCCGGATTCGGCGATCGTCGGCACGTTCGGAAACTGCTTGAGACGCGTGTCTGACGTGACTCCGAGCGCGCGCAGCCGGTTCGCCTGCAGCTGCGTGAGCACTGCCGCAGGCGAGCCCGCGAGCATCTGCGCTTCGCCGGATATGACTGCCGTCGTTGCAGGACCACCACCCTTGTACGGCACATGCAGCATCTTCGTGTTTGTCATCGAGTTGAGCAGCGCGAAGGCCATGTGCGAGAAGCTGCCGCCGCCCGAGCTTGCATACAGCAACTGCTCGGGACGTGCGCGTGCGAGCGCTACCAGCTCCTTGATCGATTTCACCGGCAGCGATGGATGGATCACGAGAATTCCCGTCTGCGCGACCAGTAGCCCGATCGGAGCAAAATCGCGGAAGGTGTCGTAGGGGAGCTTCGGATACGTGTACGCATTGCTCAGGTGACTCGCTGAATGCACCATCAGCGTGTAGCCGTCCGGCTGCGCTTTAGCAACCGCATCCGCGCCGATGCTGCCGGTCGCGCCGGCACGGTTCTCGATGACGAACTGCTGTCCCATCGATTCGGAAATCTTCGCGAAAACGAGCCGCCCTGCGACGTCCGTGAGGCCGCCGCTCGGCCACGGCGTGATCACTCGCACCGGTTTCACTGGATAGTTCTGCGCGTCGGCAGCGCTGCCCATAAAGATCGCCGCGACGACCCCACACACTGCGACAACTTTAGATGATGTTCTGATTCTCACTAGAGAGCTCCTCCGTTCATGTCAGAAGGATAACAAACCAGAGGTGCTAGTGCGCCGCGAGATCTCGACGCGACCCGTTTGTGCGAACATAACGCTCTAACCCAGGAGCGAAATAATGATCAACGATGCTCTACGTACGATTCTGCCGATCGCCGGCTGGTCCGAAGAACGCACGAACGACGTTGAAATCACCGGCGGCACCGACCCCATAGTGCCGACGCCGTTTCGCATCGCCGAAACGGCGGTCGCATCGCTTGCAGCGATCGGGCTCGTGGCATCCGACTTATGGGAATTGCGAACCGGCCGGCGCCAGAAGATTGGCATCGACGCGCGCCAGGCGACAGCGTCGCTTCGCAGTGGCAAATATCTCGTAATGGAAGGCACCCCCGTGGATTCGGGCCGTAATCCGGTGGCGGGTGCCTTTCCCGCGAAGAA
>JAQGNH010000204.1 GCA_028291945.1 Betaproteobacteria bacterium | reverse complement strand
GACTACTTGGTGAGATCAACCGCTCTCTTGACGGCGCGCGCCAGGTCCGCTGCCGGACCTTTACCCCAGTAGTGCAAGAAAAGGTAGCGCGGCTGCTCTCCGCTCATGTGCTGATGTATGGCCACGATGTTGATGCCGTCCTTGCGCAAGGATTTAACCACGGGCTGAAGCTCGGTCTCCAGCATTGCGAAATCCCCATCGACGATTGCGTTCTGATCCGATCCTGCGAACGCCGCCCAGGTGTTCAGCCCCATATCCTTGCCGAAATCCAGCCCGTGCATTTTTCCGGTACGACCGATCACCACTTTGAACATTCCATTGTTCGACTCGCCTTGAGTGCCAAAAACGGCCTCAACCGGCTTGGCTGTGATCGAGCTCGGCTGTTGCGCCGGATTGCCTCCGAACTGCGCAGCGGGTCGAGGATTTGCCGCGCGGATTTCGCTCACCTTGTCGTACATCCTCTTGATGCCTTCAGCGAGCTTGCTCGCTTCGCCTTCTCCACCGACGTGCATGAAGTAGACCTTGGGTTCATCGAAGAAGAAGTGGTTATGGAGCGCGGTGACTTCGAGACCTGACTCGAGCGCAATACTCATCACAGGATTGACCTCATCCTGCAGGAGAACGGTGTCACCCATGACCATAGCGTTGGAGCCGTGGCCCTTGATGAACATCGCGGTAGAGGTGAGTCCCATGAACGGTGGCATCGAGACGCCGTCGACAATGAACTTTACGTCGTCTCGCGGCTTACTTATTTTGAACACGTTTTCCTTCTCGGCATGAACCACTTTGAGACCGGTAATTGACTCGATGACCTGCGGATCGAGTGAGGTGTCTTGCGCCCACGAGGCGGCGATCGCCCACAGCGCCGCTGTCAGCGCGGCAAGGAAGAAACGGACAAACGAATAAAACATGAGGACTCTCCAATTCATGTGGCGAACCGCGGCGACGGCGGTTCGCATTGTTGTGGCCGCTGCAAAGCAGTTCTAAAGAGGGCGCAGCAGCTTTGTCACCTTTCCTTTATTCGCCATCTGGATTTCAGCCATCGGCTTGTGATTCTTTACAACCGGCGTCACCGAGAGCACCTTTCCCGCTTGACCCTTTTGCGCGCGTGCGACGGTATCGGCGAGCGAGCTGTGACCAACCGACATCAATGTGAGTTGCTCTGCTGATCTCGCTACGTGCGGCACGTCCTTGAAGACTTCGACCTTAGGTTCCCATTTGGGCTGCTCCGGACTGCCGCTCAGCTCCTCAAGTACGTTTTCCTCGGCCGGTACGGAGAGACCCTTCTCGGCGGTGTATACGGACAGGGACAGCTTGCCGTCTTCGAGCTCGAACTTGGCAGAGATCGCAGCACCGTGACCCTTTTCGGCCTGGCGAATTCCATCCAGCAACGTGAGCTTGCTCTTGCTCAGAGCCTGGACCAGTGCCTGCGTGTCGTGGGGATCCTCTGCTCGTGCGGAATTCGAGGCAAGCATGCCAGCCAACGGCAATGCGACAAATGCGGTGAGGGTGAGGGCGAAACAAGTCGATCGTGATTTCATAAGAGCCTCCTGATGGACGCGAAACTAACGGTCTCGCAACGTATGCTTACCATTTCTATCGAGGCGATTCGGACCTCGTCATCGGATTCGGTAGACCAGCACGCGGGCAGGGGACCCATCGATCGCAGGAGCTGCGACATATAACCGTCCTTCTTCGGGTACGAACAATCCAGTCCTGGCGCGCGTACTGGTTCTAATCGAACCTGCGGGCACGTAGCCGCCGTTGCTGGCCTGACGAAATACATCCACCCGTCCTTCGCCGCAGATGACATAGACCCGCTTTCGCGCCGCATCTAAAAAGATGTCGTCCGCATCTTCGCCAATCGGATGCTTCGCCACGACTTTTCCAGTGTCGGTGTCATAGACCAGCATTACGGCAGGATTACGCGCTCCAACGAAGAGGCGATGCGACGCTTCATCGAGCGCCATCGGGAAGTTGTTCGCAGCCCCCTGGGTATCCCACATCGCGATGATTGTGCTTCGCGCGCGGTCAACGACGGCGACGTGTTTGGCAGTAGGCACATTCACGAAGATCCGTGTTCCGGCACGCTCCAGCTGAAAAGATTCGGGATGGCCGGACAGGCGGAGGTCGCCCGCAGGTTTGTCCGTCGCGAGGTCAATGACGCGGAGTGCACCTTTGCCATATCCGATGTACGCCCGTCGTGCGGCAACGTCATAGCGCAAATTGTCAGCGTCCTCGAGTCCGGTAAAGCGCCTGCTTAGGGCCAGAGACGTGCCGTCCAGGACGTCCACGCGATTTGCGCTGCCGCTGGTGACGTACAGTCGATTCATGTCCGGCACATAAAGAACGTCTTGTGGCTCTCCAAATCCAGCGATGCTTTTCTCGAGGCGGTTTGCGCTAACGTCCAGTACTTCCAACGTGTCGTTGCCGAGTGCCGCCACATATAGTCGATTACGCTTCTCATCGAGCGCCAGGTGATCGATGCGACCCTTGACTGCAGGCATCGGGATTGTTGCAACAAGCTCGAGCAGTGCATCCTGTGCGCCGTGCGAGATGGGCGCGACAACGCAAAGGAGTAAGCCGATGAATGAGCAGTGAAAGAGGCTCCTCATGGCTCGTTTTTCCAGGAAAGAGCCCATGTAAGCCCCAATCGAAATTCTTGAATGGCTTCGCCCCCCGACCGTGCAGAGCGCACGCCGACATCGAATGAGAGATTGTCGCGCACGCGCCAGATCGCGCCTATGAGCCTCGAGGTGACGCGCGGGTGTGCAGAAGCCTGGTCCACGAAGAGCTCAGCGACGGGCCGCACGATCCAGCTGTGCGGACCTTCTATGATCGCGCCCAGGAAAAGGTCTGGTTCGTGATCACGCGTCATGGCGGCAACCGCATTCAGGTGGATCGTTGCCGCGTTCCAGCGGTCCGACACAATGCCCGCGACGGAAAAGCCGGTTCCGCCCACGCCGTGTAACGCGGGAAGCAGAAAGCCATATTCGGTCGCAATGCTCGGGCCGACTTTGTCCTGCAGCACGCCTTGCCGTAGCACCTGCTTGATAAAGATGCCGTTGTCGACGATCGAAGAGGCGGGTTCTCCCACGTCACGATCAAGCGCGACTTCGCGCTGACCCTGGATGACAAGTTCCCGGTCACCTGAAAAACCGAAGTTGCCGATTACGGCTGGAGCAACACGGAATCTCTTCGATCCCTCACGAAGGCGGCCGAGTGGACCGAGCTCCAGTTCGAATTCACCCGGGCCGGCCACCGCTGCATCCGTCGAATCGAATGGACGATATGCTGATGCCGTTTGCGTGCAGGTGAGCAGAAGAACGGCAGCGACTAGCTGGAGGCGAAAAGGATAGTCATGACGTGATCGCGAGCGCGAACGCCGACTCGAATAGGTGTCTTGAAAGTGAAAATAAATGTGAACTGCGCTCAAGTCAGCCTCTCGCACCCCATGCGACAGGCAGA
>JAQGNH010000200.1 GCA_028291945.1 Betaproteobacteria bacterium | reverse complement strand
TCCGTCTGCTCATTAATGCTCGCTGGGGTCACTATACACGCGCTGGGCAGAACCTCTCCGCGGCGATAGATGGCGACACGACCGGCTGCGCTGTAGCGAAGTGACCACCGCGCGGGCGCCCGGAACGCGGGACGTCTCTACCGCGCCCGCGAGAGCGGCGTGAATTGGGAAGTTGCGAAATCGCCTGGTGACGTCGAAAGCTGTTGGGTCGCGGTCAACGTCGCGATCCCGCTCTGATTTCGATGCCGCGCCGCTGGCCCAGATCTCCCGCAACGGGGACGCTGGCGATCACTTGACGGCGGTCCAGCGGCGCCTCGGTTAAATCCGCGCGGCTGGCGTGGTGCCGAATCGATTCGGACGTTCTACTTAACAGGTTCGCGCTTCGGAGGGGGACTTCCGACGAGCTTGCGCGCCCGCCTCCGTGATTTCAACCGGCGCTCCGCCGGTGACGGCAGATCCCGTTCTTTCCGGCGCTCCTGAACTTGAACTCTTCGCTCCACTCGATCTCCGATGCACATCACGGTTTAGATTGTTAGGCTGGAACCTGCTCGGTTACGACATTGCAACGCATGTGCCAGATCCGATCCTTGGGATCAAATAGTTGGTCTGCGACCCGGCGTGCCGGTCCGAAGGTGTCGACGATGCCCACTCATGGTCCGCGGTTCCGCGTTTCCGAATCCGCGGGCTCGGGCTAGCTGCGTCGCACGTAGGGGTCAATGCCCGGATTGAGGACCGCGCTGGAGCGCACATCCTGCACGCACTGCTGAAGTGAAAGGAACACGGGGGACTCAGTGACTGTCTCGCCATCTGCCGTGCGTAGCCGCCATCGATAGCCACGGCCTGGAACTTCAATGAACTCGATCGCGAGGATGATGTCGGCGTCTGGGGCGTGACCAGCACTGCGAGCAGATCCTTCCATACGCCCACCTCCTCCGATACGCTCACCGCTTGCAAGTGGGATGCCACGCCGATAATTGCCTAAATCTGCCGTCCGGACGTTTGTTGAGCCTGCAACCCCTTCCAGCTCCGAGGCAGTCTAACCCGCCGAGAGCCGACGCACCGGCTGAGCCGACGGGTCTCTGCGCGTATCGTCCAGTTTATGAGCCTGAATGAAAAGGGTTTGTGTCGGGTAGGCGAATTCAATGTTTTCGCGCTCGAAGGTGCGGATGATGTGGAGATTCACCTGCTGGTGAATGTCCATGTACAGCTTGATGTCGCCATCCAGGACGGTATATAGCGCCTCGAACACATAACCGTGCGCGCCGCATTCCTTGAGGTGAGCACGGTCGAAACGCGTCTTCTCCTGCAGTTCGACGGCCCGGCGAATCATGTCCGGGATGCGTTGAAGCATTTCGGGGCTGGTCTGGTACACGACTTCGAGCGTGAAGGGCACACGCCGCTCCTGCATGCGCTTGTAGTTGTGTATCCGGCTCTTGAGAAGGTCGTTATTGGAAAACACAATCACCTGACCGTTCGGCGCGCGCACACGCGTCGTCTTGATCCCGATGTGCTCGACAACGCCCTTGTCCTCACCGACCATGATCGAGTCGCCGACGACGAACGGTTTGTCGAGGACGATCGAAAGCGACGCAAGCAGGTCGCCAAGAATGTTCTGTACCGCCAGCGCGACGGCAATGCCGCCGATACCCAGACCGGCGACGAGCGCTGTAATGTCGAACGCGAGCTGATCGAGAATCAGCATCGCGGCCAATACCCAGACGAGGATCTGCGCTGCGAAGCTGATCATCGAGAGCGCAGTGATCGTTTCGCCGTCGGCGGTGCGCCGGCCCATCTGCCGCCGTATCCAGGCTACGATGAAACGGTTGAGCCATACGGCCGCCTGGGCGATCAGTGCAATGACTATGGTGAGCGCGATCACGCTGGCGAGCTTGCGGGGCACGTTAAGCACCGACATCCCTGCATAGAGCGCGGCGGGAAGCAGCAGCCACAACTTGGTGCCGTCGATCACATGCACGACGACATTGTCGAGGCCGGCTCCGGCCCGTGTTGCGAAAGCAGCCAGTACGCGCCGAAGTATGCTTCGCGCGAGCGCGAGCGCAAGCAACACTAAAACGAAGAGCGAGGCGGCGAACAGCCAGTCGTAAGCATCGTTGGCGGTCCACGCCTGGTAGAGGAGCTTCATTTTGCCTGCCTGCCGGTGTGCGTTGAATCGGCCGTAGAGACCGAGCGGCGGGTATTATCCCGCGCCCAACGATTTACTCATGCGGCAAACAGCACTGATTAGAGAGAAGCGTGTGCCTTGTGCGACTCGCGCCGGTGGCGAGCTTCTAATCGGCCTACCCTCTGCTCGGCGGCTGCGTTCCGCCATCCCGCAGCACCTTGTACCAGCGCGCGGTTTCCTTCTGCAGAAAGGTTCCGAACTCAGCGGGCGATGAGCCCACCGCCTCGGCCCCGACCTTGTTGAGCTGCTCCTCCAGTTCAGGCGTTTTGAGGGCTTTCACGATCTCGGCGCTGATGCGTACAATGAGGGGCTTCGGCGTCTGCAGCGGCGCTTCGATACCGTACCAGCCCAGTAGCTCGAATCCAGGCAAAGTATCAGCGACCGGCGGCACACCGGGCGCGAGCGGCGTCGGCCTTTGATACGTCACGCCCAGCGTGCGCAGCTTTCCGGTTTGCGCGAATGCGGGCACCCCTGGCGCGCCCGCGCAGTACACGTGGACGTGACCGGCGACGATATCGTTCATCGCGAGCGAGCTGCCCTTGTAAGGTACATGCAAAAAGCTGAGGCCTGCCATACCATTGAACGATTCCATGCACAGGTGCGACGAGCCCCACTGCCCCGATGAGGCGTACGTAAGCTGCCCCGGCCGCGCTTTGGCGTACGCAATCAGTTCCGCGAGCGATTTCACTGGCACCGCCGGGCCGACGACGATCAGGAACGGCGTTGAGGCGACAAGGCTTACCGGAGCGAAGTCTTTCGCAAGCAGGTGCCGCTGAGCCTGCAGCGTGCTGATCAACTGCGTCATCATGTTCATCCACAGCGTGTAGCCATCGGGCGCTGCGCGTGCCGTGGTCTCGGCTGCGATGAGCCCGGTCGCACCCGGGCGAATGTCGATGACGACCTGATGGGCCCACGCCTCCGACAGCTTAGCGCCGAGCAGACGCGCAATCACATCAGAGGGCGATCCCGGTGTGTTGGACACGATGAGCCGTACGGGCCGCATCGGATACGCCTCTCGTGAGCTTGTCGAAGCCCGTTGCGCTGCGCGTGTCGAAAGGGGTTGCTGCTGTGCCGATTCAGCAAGCTCAGGCATACCGAGCAGCGCACTCGCGGCGAGCACGGCAATACGCATCAGCCGTTCCTCCTCAACTGTCGGCCAAACTCCAGGGTGCGCCATCCACGCAAACAATCCAGATCCGTGTCACCCCGGTGCTGGCGTTGCGGCGCGCCACGCGCCAGACATGAAAGCCCAAGCGCGAAGGTCGTGTGCGATTACCCGGAGATCTTCTCGTAGCCGCGCACGTCCGCGAACGGCGGCTCGCATTTCGACTGTAAATCGACCTGGGCACTGTTGAGGCAGATCTGCAGCATCGAGAAATAGCCGACAGCGCCGATCAGATCGACCACACCCTGGGTGCCGAAGATCGCTTTCGCCTCCGCGAATGTCTTGTCGCTCACGAAGTGATTCTCGAGGGCTTCCATCGCGAACTGATAGAAAACGCGCTCGTCGTCAGCTTTGAATTGCGGTTTCCTGTTCGCCGCGAGATCGCGAATCACGTCTTCCGGAATGCCGGCGGCGCGCGCCTTGTCGACGTGAGCGTTCCATGAGTACTGTGCATCCCAGAATCGCGCGGTGACCAGAATTCCAAATTCGCGCAGCTTGACGGGCAGCGCGCAGTCGAAGCGAAAGTAGTTGCTGATTGCTGACACTTTGTCCATCAGATCCGGGTCGTGCAGCCACACGGTATAGGGGCCTCGCACTGTCTCCCGCCTGTCAGAATGCTTGTCCCATGACTCGCGTTGGCGTGGCGTGAGCGCATCGTAGCGTGGCGTGGGTAGTCTCATAGCGTTTCTCCTTGTGGTCGCACCCGTTTCACGAAAAGCACGTTACCATGAGCCTCGCCGGTTCATACAGCATCGCAAAAGGAGGAGCGTTGAACGTGAATAGGGCGTCGGGAGCGATGCTCGCGATTGCGGCCATCTTCATGGCGGCACCCGCGGTCTCGCAGGAGTTTCCTTCTAAGCCGATCCGCATCATCTCGCCGTTTGCCCCCGGCGGCGCGACCGATACACTCGGCCGAGCCCTGGCGCCGCCTCTCAGCCGAGCGCTCGGCCAGAACGTCATCGTGGAGAACCGGCCCGGCGCGAGCACCGCGATCGGCACCGAAGCGGCCGTGCGTGCGCCTGCAGACGGACACACGCTGCTGGTGATCTCACCGAGCTACACCGTCAACCCCTTCGTTCGCAAGCTCTCTTACGATCCGATCAAGGATTTCACTGGCGTGACGCGGCTGGCCTCGACTGCGATGATGATCGCCTCCCATCCCTCCGTGCCGGCCAGGAACATCAAGGAACTTGTGAGTCTCGCCCGCGCACATCCCGGAATACTCACGTACGCAACCGCAAGCGTGGTCGGAAGTCAGCGCCTTGCAGGAGAGCTCTTCAAGAGCGTTGCGAAAGTCGATATCACGCACGTGCCCTACAACGGCGGCGCGCCTGCGACGCTGGCGACCGTGGGGGGCCATACGAGCCTGCTCGTAACCAACATCATCGAGGTCGCACCCCAAGTGCGCGCCGGCAAGCTGCGCGCGTTGGGCGTAACGACGCTCGAGCGCTCCGAAGTCATGCCGGATGTGCCCACGATTGCTGAATCGGGGTTTCCCGGGTTCGACGCCGGGAACTGGTTTGGTGTTGTCGTCCGCAGCGGAACGCCGAGCGCAATCGTGGACCGCCTGAACGCAGAGATCGTCCGCGCGCTGGAGCTGCCGCCAGTGCGCGAGCCGCTCGTGAAGCACGGCCTCTCGCCCGCACCGATGACGCCCGAGCAGTTCACCGCGTTCACCGAGATGGACCGTAATGGAAGAATCGTGAAGTTGCTGAATCTCAAAATGGACTAGCGCATGAGCATGTCCCCCGCGGCATTTCACACATTGTTGGCGCTGTGCGTGGTGTCCGCGGCCGCCAGTGTGGTCCGGGCACGGATGCCCAGGAGACCATCCCAGCCGATCGAAGGCCAGGGCGGCAAGGATGCGCCATGGGTGCCTACACCCGCAGAACTCGTCGAGACAATGCTCGATATGGCCCGGGTGACCCCGCAGGATTATGTTATCGATCTTGGCTCGGGCGATGGCCGCAACATCATTGCCGCCGCGAAGCGCGGCGCGCGCACGCTCGGAGTGGAATACAACCCGACGATGATCGAAGTCTCTCAGCGGATTGCAGTCAAGGAAGGTGTAGCAGAGAGGGCGACGTTTGTACAAGCCGACTTGTACGAAGTCGATATCTCGCAGGCGACAGTATTAACGCTGTTCCTCTTGCCCGAAAACCTGCGCAAACTGACTCCGAAATTCCGCGAGTTGAGGCCTGGCACGCGAATAGTGACGAACCGCTTCGGGATCGAAGGCTGGCGCGCTGAAGAGACCCGGAGGCTGGGTGGTGACTCCGCAAGCTGTTGCACTGCCCTTCTGTATGTCGTGCCGGCGAAGGTCACAGGCACGTAGCGTCTCCGATACGGAGAACTCAAGCTCGAGCAGACATTTCAGATCCTCGCGGGGACATAACGGTGCGCCTGCCACCAGCGCGACGATGCAAAACGGTCGCCGACGTGGAGATGTGATCAGCTTGAGTATCGGCGGGGGCCGACCATGCGGGCCGTGTGACAGGCCCCACCACGATCGCCGATGCAACCAAAGCTGCGACAGGTTCGTTCGCAGTAAAAGCGTGATGCACACCCTGAGAAGCCTGGACGCAATGTGCTGTATCGCGACCGCAACGCGGCGACGCGATGGAAGTGCCTGCCAGCGTTAGCTCAGTCCGCGTGCTGTGGAGGCCCGCGGAGCAGAGCGTCAGCAAGCTTCACATTCAGGCCGCGACTATTCGCGGACGGCGCAGCGCCGCCGGTGTCAGGCCAAGCATCGCCATGCCGAGAAGCGTCAAAGAATCCGGTTCGGGGACTGCCAGGATTTGCCCGCGGATCTCGCCCCCCGGAAAGTCTTCGGTATGGACATTGATGTAGAGTCCGCCGATTAACAGGTTATTCAGTTGTGTCGCGAGCGTTTGGCCGCCGGCGCCTTCGTTCAGATCCCACGCGCCCGTAACGTGCAAATTGGCGATGTCGATTACGAGGTCGTTGGGATCGTTCAGAGTAGCCAAATTCGTAGGCAGATCGATCATGCCGAATACGATAGGCCCGGCGACTCCAAAAAACTGAGAATGGATGTGCATGCGCGTCATGTTGTCGTTGCGCGCAGCGCTGCCGACGGGCTCTCCAGGGAACGGCTGGTTGGGTGGCGTTGAAATCCCGGTCGCAGCGTTGATGCCGCGCATATCGAGGCCGAACAGCTGCACATCGTACGTCAGCCTGGTTTTCGCATCATTCAAAACGAATGTCGCAACGCCGCCGGAGCTTTGAGGAGGCGGCGTAATCGGCGTCTCTTGATCGTTGGTGAGCGTGGCCTGAAATACCAGCGCCGCCTGAGTCGTTCCCACCGGCACGAGCGCAACAAGTGCCAACATCAATAGCTTGAAGATGTTCCCCATGGAGCTTCCTTCCCTATGGTTCTCGACGCAATCACGAGAGGCATCGTTGGCACGAACCCATCACGAGCATCGCGCCGAGCGCTGCGACTCACGTCCCGCCTCAGTAAACGCATCGGCACCGTGAGATATTCCCGGCGGCATTCATCTTGTTGATCATTGGATGAGTAGAAAGCGCTACAGAACAATGGCGCACATGTCGGGATGGCCTGCTTGCACCGAGCCCCTCGCCTTGGAAATCCACCGTGGAACCGCAAGCATTTTTGTCCAGTCGCGCCAGTCCATCCTTGCTCACGCACTTCAGGCGTTTATCCGCACATCGACTTGTTGTTTTTCTGCCATGCACACCTCCTAATACTGGAGGCGACACCCCCGATAGGGGCAAATTGCGCGGACACGTAAGCCCTGCCGTCATTTAATGAACGCTCACGGTTGCATAAAAAAGGGGAAAACGTGAAACAGGGGAAAGGCAGCTCGCTGCTACTCAAATCCGCGCACGGAAAGCGGAAATTCTGGCTTGAGCAACTCGAAGCGGCGCATGCGACCAAAGATCGCGAGGCGCAGGCCACCGCTCACAGATTCATCAAGGAATACGAACAGTTCATCGCGCTGCTTACCGGTCAAATCGGAGCTACGTGAATCGAGCAGTAAGCGCTCTGGGTTTATGCGCCCTGCGCTGATTGTCGAAACAGAAAAGACTTTCGTACTACACGCTCCAACCGCATTCCGCACTTGTCATTTCGCGCGCCGGGATCGAATAGATTACTCGACCTTGATGTTCGCTTCTTTCACTACCCGCTTCCACTTCCAGATCTCATTGCGGATGTATTGAGCAAACTCCTCCGGGGGCATTCCGCCGACCTCGGAGCTTTCCGCCGCAAGCTTCGCACGAATTTCTGAAGAATTGAGCGCCTTTACAAACTCGGTGTAAAGACGAGCCACGATTACTTTCGGTGTCCTCGCGGGCGCAACCACGCCCTGCCACGACGTCGCTTCGAATCCAGGCAGGCCTGCCGCCTGGGCAATGGGAGGAGCGTCAGGCCAGGATGCGACCGGCTTCGTGCTGGTCACGCCGAGCACGCGGAGCTTCCCTGCTTTTGCGTGTGGAAGAGAGACCGACGGCTGAGCGAAGGTCATTTGCACCTGGCCCCCAACGAGATCGATGATAGACGGCGCCGAACCCTTGTACGGAACGTGCATCATATCGAGCTTGGCCATTGTGCGGAAAAGCTCGAGCGCAAGATGCGCCCCGCCTCCGGTACCCGATGATGCGTAGTTGAGCTGTCCCGGCCTTGCACGTGCGAGCGCAATAAACTCTTTCACGGTCTTTGCGGGCACAGAAGGATGCACCACGAGAAAGTACGGGTTGTAGGAGGTCATCGTGATCGGCGCGAAGTCTCGCAGCGGTTCGTAGGACAGCTTCGGATTCGTTGCGACATTGGTGGCGAGCGTGCTAATAGTGCCGAAGAACATGGTGTAGCCGTCCGGCGGAGATTCCTGAGCCATGGTTGCCGCGATAATGCCGCCGCCGCCAGCGCGATTGTCGACGATGATTTGCTGGCCAAACACTTCGCTAAGTTTCTGCGCAAGGAGGCGCGCCATGATGTCGGTCGCACCGCCCGGCGCGAAACCCACGATCGCGCGGATCGGCTTGATCGGATACACCGGCACCGATTGAGCGGCGGCGCAGAATGGCGCCAGCAACAACGCCGCGCAGATCACGACCCGGCAGCGGCTCACGAGTCGTTCCTCACTTGCTGTAGCGAAAGTCGTATCTGCTCGAGCGCCCCCGGATCCTCGATCGTCGTGAGATCACCTGGATCGCGCCCTTCGGCGAGCGCCTGAATCGAGCGGCGCAGCAGTTTCCCTGATCGCGTTTTGGGAAGCATCGCAACGAAGTGCACGCGCGCCGGTCGGCCAATCGGCCCCAACTGTTTGTCGACTGTTTCCATGATTTCCAGCTCGTGCCGGTCGCGCGCTTCGGAAGTCGCGATTTTCTCCGCGTCTTTAACGACCGCAAATGCGAGCGGGATCTGTCCCTTGATGGCATGAGCGATCCCGACCACCGCGACTTCAGCAATATTCGCATGCGCCTGCACCGCCTCTTCGATTTCGCGCGTGCCAAGCCGGTGACCGGCGACGTTGATGACATCATCCGTGCGGCCGAGGATGTAGTGATAGCCGTCTTGATCGCGTATTCCCCAGTCGAAAGTCGAATACACGAGCTTGTCTCTGAAGCTAGAGAAGTACGTCTTCACGAAGCGCTCGTCGTCTCTCCACACCGTCGTCATGCAACCTGGCGGAAGCGGAGGCACGATAGCGACCACCCCTTTCTCATTCGGAGCGGTTTCGGCCCCATCGCTTTCCCGCAGCAGCTTCAGGTCATAACCATAAACCGGAAAGCTGGGACTTCCGTATCGAATGGGCGTGCGCTCGATTCCATGAACCGCGCTCAGGATGGGCCAGCCACTCTCGGTTTGCCAATAATGGTCGATGACGGGTTTGCCGATCGCCTCGGCCATCCAGCGGTGCGTCGGTTCGTCCAGAGGCTCGCCGGCAAGAAAAAGATGGCGCAGCGAGCTCAGGTCGTACTTGCTGAGGTAGGACGGGTCCTGCTTCTTGAGCACCCGTGCAGCGGTCGGCGACGAGAACATGACATTGACCTGATGTTCTTCGACGATTTTCCACCAGATGCCCGCGTCCGGTCGGACAGGCAGACCTTCGTACATCACGCTCGTCATGCCGTGGATCAGCGGACCGTAGACGATATACGAATGCCCCACCACCCAGCCGATGTCCGACGTGGTGAACATGGTCTCGCCCGGCACTCCACAGTAGATGTGCTTCATCGAGCTTGCCAGCGCAACCGCGTAACCGCCGGTATCGCGCTGCACGCCTTTGGGCCTGCCCGTCGTTCCCGAGGTGTACAGGATGTACGACGGCTCGTTCGATTCGACCCATGTGATAGGCACCTTCGCCTCCATGTGCCTGTCACGCAACGAGTCATAGTCGAGATCCCGACTGGCCACCGTTTTCAGATCCTTGTCGATACCGCGGTTGACGATGACCACGGTGGCGGGCGGGTATTGCGCAAGGCGGAGCGCTTCATCCACGAGCGCTTTATAGAGGATGGCACGGCCGCCGCGCATACCGGCGTCCGCGGTAACCATCACCTTTGGCTGCGCATCGTCGATACGCGAAGCGAGACTTGCGGACGCAAAACCGCCGAAGACGACCGAGTGAACCGCACCGATACGCGCACACGCCAGCATCGCGAACACGGCTTCGGGGATCATCGGCATGTAGATGAGCACGCGGTCGCCACGGGCAACACCCTGTTCACCGAGTGCCGCGGCAAAACGGTTTACCTCGGCATGCAAGTCGCGAAACGTATACGTGCGATTCTGGCCCGTCTCCGTCGAGATAAACGAGAGCGCTTTCTGACCGGCACGCGTCGCGAGATGGCGATCGATTGCGTTGTGGCACAGGTTCGTGGTTCCGCCATTGAACCAGCGCGCAAAAGGCGGCCTGCTGTAATCCAGCACTTCTGCGAAAGGCTCGCGCCAATCGATGAGCTGCGCCTGCTCGCGCCAGAACGCCGCCCGCTCGTCGATCGAGCGTCGATGGAAATCACGATAGGCGCCCATGAGAGCTCCCCAATATGCCTGCGCGGCGCTGAACACGCCAGATGCGCGACGCTGAGAACCGCACGGCCCATTGCGTCGAGTCAACGGCCGCACGTCGGCTGATGATCTCTAGCGGCGTAATCCCCTCAATGCCAAACGTCCACAACCGCCCTGCCGCGCGCGCCCCCCTTCAGCATCTGGTCGAATTGAACGGGCAGATCCGCGAACCCGATCGTAGTCGCAATTGCGCCGAGGTGCCGGGGCTTCAGATCGCTGGCCAGACGGTCCCAGACCTTGCGCCTAAGCGGCATGGGCGTGTAGCCCGAATCCACTCCGATCAGCCGCACACCGCGCAGTATGAAAGGAAGCACGGTCGTCTTGAGCTCGATGCCTCCCGCATTGCCGAAGCTCGCGATCAGCCCGTGCGTCTGCATGGTTCGCGTGAGCCAGCCTAGCTGCTCTCCGCCGACGGAATCGAACGCTGCTGCCCACAGTGTTTTTTCGAGAGGCTTGCTCCCATAGTCGATCGATTGCCGGAGCAGCACATCGCGAGCGCCAATGTCTTTGAGGAAGCCGCTCTCGTTTCCTTTGCCGGTCACAGCGGTGATCTCGTAGCCGAGCCGAGCGAGCATGTCGATCGTGAGCGTTGCCACGCCGCCCGTCGCCCCATTGACCAGAACTTTGCCTTTCGACGGCGAGAGACCATTCAATTCGAGCAACTCCACTGCGAGCCCTGCCGTATAGCCAGCGGTGCCGAGAGCCATGGCCTCGAAAAGCGTGAGCCCTTTCGGTAGAGGCACCACCCAGTCCGCAGGCACACGGCAGTACTGACCGTAGCCGCCGTCGTGCGCGACGCCCATCTCGTAGCTCGTACAGATCACCTCATCGCCCGGCTTGAAGCGGACATCGCTTGACGAGACCACGGTGCCTGCCGCGTCGATTCCGCCCGTGAGGGGATACTTTCGGATGATCTTGCCGCCGGTTCCGGTGCCCGCGAGCGCATCCTTGTAATTCACGCTCGAATGCGAGGTCTTGAAGACGACGTCGCCGGGTGATAAATCGTCGAGTCTCGTTTCGACCACACGCCCTGCAACCGCATTGTTGTCGTTGTAGATGCGGTAGGCTTTGAATGTATCCAATGTGACCTCCTCTGCAGCGCGCATCAGCGCGTTTGCATTTCGATGCTACGGCAAATGCGCCTGAGCCAGGTAATCGCGAGTCTGCATCTCTGTCAGACGGCTCACGAGGCGCTCGTTCAGCGACGCATTAAGATTCGCCTGAAACCTGTCATCCTCCTCTTCGCCACTGACGACGAGCTCTGTCGGCGGCACAGCCGCTGAAAGGATCAGTTTTACGCGGCGATCATAGAACTCATCAACGAGCCATACAAACCGCCGAAGCTTGTCTGCATCGCCGCCTTTGAATCGCGGGACGTCCGACAAGAGCACCGTATGGTAACGACGCGCGAGCTCGATGTAGTCTGCCTTGCCGCGAGGGCCTTCGCAAAGCTCCCGAAAATCGAACCACGCGACGCCTCGCGCATGACGGCGTATGCGGATCATCCGGCCTTCGACCTCGATTTCCGCAGCATCGTCGGACTCGTGCCGCGCAATGCTCATGAAAGTCCGTTCGAGCGCCTCATCGGCGCCCCTGCCGATGTGATATACGCCAGCTTTCTCGAGCTCACGCAGCCGGTAGTCGGTGCCTCCGTCGACATTGACGGCCTCGAGATTCTCTTTGATGAGCTCGATTGCCGGGAGGAACTGGTTACGCTGAAGGCCGTGCATATAAAGCGCGTCGGGTGCAAAGTTTGACGTCGTCACCATGACCACGCCCTGCTCGAAAAGCGCTTCCAGCAGGCGTTTCATCATCATCGCATCGGTAATATCGGTGATGTGGAACTCATCGAGGCAAAGGAGCCGCGCGTCCTTCGCCCAGTCGCGCGCGATCTCTGCCAGTGGATCGGGCTGCCCTTGCCGGCGATGCAGCTCGCGATGGACTTCTTGCATGAAACGGTGGAAATGGACGCGCTGTTTGCGCTGCACCGGGGCGCAGTTGTAGAAACTGTCCATGAGAAAGCTTTTGCCGCGGCCCACGCCGCCCCAGAGATAAAGGCCGCGAACCACACGCTTGCGGGCGAGCAGACGAATCAGAGAGCTTTCGAGCCGTTCGAGACCGATGAGGTCCTCGTATAGGCGCTCGAAATGCTCTACTGCATGCTCCTGCGAAGCGTCTAGGGTAAAGCCGTGCGCCGCCGCGTGCTGCTGAACCCATCCGCGGAAATCCGCGCTCGCGCCGCGGAGCTGATAGTGGCCGTAGCGACTGTCGTTCGCGCCGTTATTCTCGGCGCTCACGGCCAGACGGCCACAGTGGCGTGATGCGTGATGCGTGATCCGTGATCTGAAACCACCCGAGCCGCACCTGTCATGAGCGGGCGCAGGCCGAGCGCCTTCACGCTGTCTAACGGCAGCGCGGATGTAGCGCGTTCACGAATCACGGCTCGCGAATCACGGATCACGACATTAAAAGTTGAGCGTCCGGTTGTCGACCGCCAGCGCCGCTTCTTTCATCGCTTCGGAAAGCGACGGGTGTGCGTGGCAGATGAGCGCGATGTCTTCAGACGAAGCGCCGAATTCCATTGCCACGACGGCCTCGGCAATGAGCTCTGACGCCATAGGCCCGATGACGTGCACGCCGAGGATGCGGTCGGTGCGTGCATCAGCAATGATCTTTGCGAACCCCGTCGTATCGCCAAGCGCACGGGCGCGTCCGTTAGCCATGAATGGAAAAGAGCCCGCGCGATATTCGATTCCTTCGGCTTTGAGCTGCTGCTCCGACTTACCGACCCACGCAATTTCTGGGCTGGTGTAGATCACCCACGGCACCGTGTTGAAGTCCACGTGGCCATACTGACCGACAATGCGCTGCGCGACAGCGACACCCTCCTCTTCGGCCTTGTGCGCGAGCATGGGACCGCGCACGACATCGCCGATAGCCCAGACATTCTGCAGACTGGTGCGGCACTCGTCGTCGACGGCGACGAAACCCCGCTCATCGAGCTTGAGTCCGGCCGCCTCGGCGCCGAGCCCGTTAGTATTCGGCACGCGTCCAATTGCAACGACCAGCTTGTCGAAAGTCGCGCTTTGCGCTTTGCCTGAGGCACCTGCATATTCGACCGTCACGATCCTCTTCGCGGTGACTTTGGAGATCTTCACGCCAAGCTCGATCGTGAGGCCTTGTCGTGCGAAGACCTTGGCCGCCTCCTTGGCCACCTGCTCGTCGGCTGCGCCTAAAAATGTCGGAAGCGCTTCCAGTATCTTCACATCCGAGCCCAGACGCCGCCATACGCTGCCCATCTCGAGCCCGATCACGCCTGCGCCGATGACCCCCAGCCGCTTGGGAACTTCTGGAATCGCGAGCGCGCCGTCGTTGTCGAGTATGAGCTTGTTGTCAAACGGAGCACCCGGCAGCGCACGAGGAAGCGAACCCGTCGCCACGATGACGTGTCGGGCTGTGAGGGTCTCTGAATTCTCGCCGGCCACGGTGATCTGGTAGCCGTTCGGATCGCTCCCCGTAAAGCTGCCGCGACCGTGGAAGAAGGTCACCTTGTTCTTCTTGAACAGGTACAGGATACCGTCGTTGTTCTGCTTTACGACCTTGTCCTTGCGCTTCAGCATCTGCGCGAGGTCGAGGGAAAGCATCTTCACCTGTATGCCGTGCTCCGCATAGTGATGACCGACGTGGTCGTAGTTCTCGGAGGACTGCAGCAGGGCTTTCGATGGAATGCAGCCCACATTCGTACACGTCCCACCCAGCGCGGGCTTGCCATCCGCTGTTTTCCAATCATCGATGCACGCGGTAGACAGCCCGAGCTGCGCCGCGCGAATCGCGGCAATGTATCCGCCGGGCCCGGCGCCGATGACTACAACGTCGAAAGCTTTACTCAT
>JAQGNH010000191.1 GCA_028291945.1 Betaproteobacteria bacterium | reverse complement strand
AACTAGAAGTCGCAATCCTACGGCACGCCTTGTAAAGCGTCTCCGGACTGTATATAATTACAGTAAACGCATCCATGCCGACATCCTATCAAGGGCTTACGGTCCTGCCAACTAGCGCTGCACGGGCAGAGCAAACGCGTCTCGGCTATGAGGCCCAACCGCCCCGGCTGCTTGATCAGATCCGCGCGGTGATCCGGCGCAAGCACTACAGCCTGCGCACTGAGGAGACTTACGTCGACTGGGCTCGGCGCTTCGTGCGCTTTTGCGGCCTGCGCCATCCCCGCGAGTGCGGTGCCGTTGACGTGGAGGCGTTTCTCACGCACCTCGCGACGCAGGGCAATGTTGCGGCATCGACCCATAACCAGGCGAGGAGCGCGCTGCTCTTCCTGTACAAGGAAGTGCTTGGGTCCGAGTTGCCGTGGCTCGACAACGTGGAAACCGCCAAGCGCCCCGCACGTCTGCCGGTCGTGCTGACGAAAGAGGAAGTCCGGTGTGTGCTTGCGGGCACGCACGGCACGTCGGGCCTGGTGCTGCGCCTTCTTTACGGCACCGGTATGCGCATCCTGGAATGCCTGAGGCTTCGGGTGAAGGACGTGGAGTTCTCGCGGCTCGAGATCGTCATCCGTGAAGGCAAAGGTTTTCGCGATCGCGTGACGATGGTCCCGGCCTCGCTTGTACACGAGCTCGAGCGCCATATGGCGGGTGCAAGATTGCTGCACGAGGCGGATCTCAGATATGGGCATGGGGACGTGTCTACCTGCCTTACGCGCTCGAGCGCAAGTATCCGACTGCGGCAAAGCAGTGGATGTGGCAATACGTTTTTCCGGCGCAGCGGCTTTCCCGCGACCCGCGCAGCGGCGTTATCCGGCGGCACCACATCGAGCCGCAGGCGATTCAGCGCGCGCTCCGGGACGCCTTGCGGCTTGCCGGCATCACCAAGCACGCTACCCCGCACACGCTGCGTCACTCGTTTGCCACGCACCTGCTCGATGGCGGCTACGATATCCGCACCGTCCAGGAACTGCTCGGCCACAAGGACGTATCGACGACGATGATCTACACCCATGTGCTGAACAAGGGTGGACGGGCAGTCAAAAGCCCGCTCGACCGCATCGACTGAGCAGCGCGTCCACCCGTGCCCCTCAAAACGCTAACCGGCAAATACGCCGATCCCCGCAAGGGTCGTGGCGCGGGCATCAATCCCGAAGGCCGTTTCGAGAATGTCGAGCGCGAAGCGTTCGACGATGGCTGGAACACGTCTGAAGAAGACGAGCTGCCACCCCTCAAGACGCAGGTCACGGTGGAGCGCGCGAAAAGCATCATCTCGCGCAACCAGTCGCCCGACATCTGCTTCTCGCAGTCAATCAATCCGTATCAGGGATGCGAGCATGGTTGCATCTACTGCAGCTGGGGTGAAACCCCCGTGCTGATGGCAGACGGCCGCACAAAGCGATTGGCTGATTTACGCGTCGGCGATGATATCTACGGAACGGTGCGGCAGGGGTGGTATAGGCGGTATGCTAAATCGCGCGTGCTGGCGCACTGGAGTGTGATCAAACCCGCTTATCGAATATCGCTCGAGGATGGTACTGAACTCATCTCGAGCGGAGATCACCGTTTCCTTACGGATCGTGGGTGGAAGTATGTCGCTGGCACGATGGGCAAGTCGGCCATTCAGCGGCCGTATCTGACGCCGAATAGCAAGCTGATGGGTACGGGGGCATTCGCGGCAGGACCTAGCAGGAATCGCGACTACAGGCTCGGGTATTTATGCGGAATGATCCGCGAAGATGCCCTTCTGGCGAGCTCTCCTTATCGCCGGGCGAGTGGAAAAATAAACATAGGGCATCACTTTCGGCTCGCGCTGTGCGACGACGAAGCCCTGCTGCGCACACAGCAATATCTGCAAGATTGCGGTATCGAGACCCATGAGTGCGCCTTTCAGGCGGCAGTCGGGGCACGACGTGCGATGCGACAAATCCGCACCCGGACTCGGCCGAACGTGGAGCAGATACGATCGTTCATCTCGTGGCCTGAGGCACCCACGCGCGCGTGGAGCGCCGGATTCCTCTCGGGCATCTTCGATGCTGAAGGCAGCTTCAGCCATTGCGTTCTCAGGATTTCCAATACTGATCGTCAGATTGTCGACTGGATCGGGCGTTGCCTGCGCGTGTTCGATTTTCGATTCGCTGTCGAGAAGGTCGAGAACCATCGCATCAAGCCTATCGAAGTCGTGCGGCTCAATGGCGGTCTGCGTGAGCAGTTGCGTTTCTTTCACACGGTCGATCCCGCTATCACGCGAAAGCTGGATATCGGGGGCCAGGCGGTCAAAAGCGACGCCCGACTGCGTGTCGTCAACATCGAAGCCATAGGCGCGATGCGCCTCTACGACATCACCACCGAGACCGAGGACTTTATCGCGAACGGTGTGGTGAGCCATAACTGCTACGCGCGGCCCTCCCACGCTTATCGCAACCTCTCCCCCGGAATCGATTTCGAGACGCGCCTGTTTGCGAAAGTGAACGCGGCGGAGCTCTTGCGCCAGGAGCTTTCGCGCCCCGGTTATGTCTGCGACGAGATCATGATCGGCGCGAACACCGATCCTTATCAGCCGATCGAGCGGGAGTGGAAGATCACGCGCTCGGTCCTCGAAGTGTGTGCCGAGTTCAATCAGCCCGTCGGGCTCATCACCAAGAACGGAGGCATCGAGCGCGACATCGACATACTGGCGCCGATGGCCGGGAAAGGTCTCGCGAGTGTCACGATCTCGTGCAACAACCTCGATCACGAGGTCGCGCGACGGCTCGAGCCGCGATGCTCGGCGCCCAAGCGCAGGCTCCAGGCGATGAAAGCGCTGTCCGATGCCGGCATCCCGGTTTGCGTGCTGGTCGCTCCTGTAGTGCCGTTTCTTACAGACCAGCAGATCGAGGCGGTGCTGGAAGCGTCCTGGGAGCACGGCGCGCGCCAGGCGGGTTACGTGCTGCTCAGGCTGCCGTGGGAGGTGAAGGACCTGTTCAGGGACTGGCTCGAGCGCAACTACCCGCTGAAAGCGAAGCATGTCATGAGCCGCGTCCACGAGATGCGCGACGGCTGCGACAACGATCCATCCTTCGGCAGCCGGATGATCGGATCCGGCAAGTTCGCCGAGCTCCTCGAGCAGCGCTTCGACAAGGCCTGCAAGCGTTACGGCTTCAATTCGACACGCGGCAGAGCGCTTGCAAAAACGCTGTTCAGGGTGCCGGGCAAACCCGCCCAGATGTCGTTATTCCAGGCCCCGATATGAACCCACAGCGTGTCGACCGCGAATGGC
>JAQGNH010000187.1 GCA_028291945.1 Betaproteobacteria bacterium | reverse complement strand
CTAGAAAGTCGGATTACGAAGAGGACACGACTTCAGCATGCGCACTTACGCGGTGGCATCGCGGCTGACGCGTTTGGTCATTTGGCCGGAGCAGAATGCGCTTCGGCGCTGGGCGTTGTACCCCCGTGCGGTCCGTCACTGCGCGGCGGTACACCGACAACTTTGGGTAAATCCTTGGCCGCGGTCTGTGCGACCGGAGTTGGCGCCGGCGGAACTTTGCCTTGCTTGATGAGCTCACGGCGGTAACGCTCTGCGACCCGGTCTTGCGCGCGAGATAGAGCCTCTTGCTCCTTTTGCACCTGCGCCTTTTCGTCAGCGCCTTTTTTGATACTCGCGGCCTGCTGCTCCTCTGTAGGAGCGGGCAGCTTTGCAAGTACGCCTGCTGCGAACATACCTGCGAGTCCGAAACCGAGGACCACTGTTGCAAAGATGCCGAGCGGAGATTGGGGGGCGCTCATAACTCTCCATCCAGTCTGATAACCGTATCAATATTAGTCAGGCTAGTGCCCTTCGTCTAGGTACTTTCGGGAAAACGGCAATGTCTGTCCGTTCACCAGCGCGTGGGCCCTACATTCTTCTCTAGTTTCAAAATTGCGATCGAACGATTGAGGACGGGGCATTTGCTAAGTGATGCCATTGGCGCAGCCCCGATCATCTAGCAAAGCCTTCGGATCGTGGAAGCTCGAATAGCGTTGATCCGGATTTCGGTACCCACGTGCGCAGCCTTCACCCTGCTTCTAACCGTGTCCGGTCGGCTCGGGTGAGGCTCGTTATGCTCTGTGTCTCGTCGAACGTGCCCAGCCCGCAGTGGAAGCGCGGGCACCTGTCGATGGGGTATCATCACGCTCTACCTTCATACTTTCGGCGCTGCCTTCACGATGACATGGCTCCGACAGATAGAATCCGCCTGCCGTTTCGATGGCAGTTTGTTCCTGTCACAGACCCGCGCGACGGTTCCGTCCGCTGGACCTGGCGCGCATACACCCAGAGCGGCTCGCTCGCGATAGAGTCCGAAAATCTCCTTCGATACGCTGAGTGATTGCATGGCGAACGCCAAGGCGCGAGGTTATGGCAATCGATAGCCCTAAGGGACTCGTAGATCCGAAGCTGTATCAGCTCGCGGCCGAGCAGACGAAGGACTATGGCGTATTCCTGTTAGACCCAGAGGGGCGAATCATGACGTGGAATGTCGGCGCGGAGCGCATCAAGGGCTACGCGGCTGACGAGATCATCGGTCAACACTTCTCGACCTTCTACACGCGAGAGGCGATCGACAGCGGCTGGCCTGCGCACGAATTGAAGGTCGCAGCGATGGAAGGACGTTTCGAGGACGAGGGCTGGCGGATTCGCAAAGACGGATCGCGTTTCTGGGCGTATGTGGTCATTACCGCGTTGCGGGACGACAGCGGCAAGCTGCTGGGTTACTCGAAAATAACCCGCGACCTTACCGAGCGCAAGCTGCATGACGAAGCGCTGCGTCAAAGCGAGGAGCGGTTCAGACTGCTCATCGAGGGTGTACTGGACTATGCCATCTACATGCTCGATCCGGAGGGCATCGTCACGAGTTGGAACGCAGGCGCTCAGCGCATCAAGGGTTACAGCCGCGAGGAGATCATTGGCAAGCATTTCTCGCGCTTCTACCTGCAGGACGACATCGACGCGGGCGCACCGTGGGAGGAGCTTGCGACGGCGCGGCGCGAAGGCCGGGCCGAGCAGGAAGGCTGGCGCCTCAAGAAATCGGGCGAACGGTTCTGGGCGAGAGTGGTCGTAAGCGCGTTGCACGATACCCATGGCCGTCTGCGGGGATATGCCAAGGTTACGCAGGACCTCAGCGAACGGCGGCATTTGCAGGACCTCGAGAAAGCCGCCAGAAACGTGAACGAGTTCATCGCCATGCTGGCTCACGAGTTGAGGAATCCGCTCGCGCCTATCCGTAATGCCGTGCAAGTGATGGCTCATATCCCGGCTGGCGATCCGGCGCACGAGGCAATGCGCCAGATGATCGGTCGCCAAAGCGCGCAGCTCAGCCGCATATTGGATGACATGGTGGACATTTCGCGCGTGACTCGCGGCAGCCTCACTATTGAGCACGCACCGGTAGATATGGCTGAGGTCGTGCGCCGCGCAGTCGAGACAGCCACGCCTTTGATAGAGGCGGGCAAGCACACCCTGGATGTCGATTTGCCGGCAAAACGCCTCATGGTCGATGGGGACGCGGACCGGTTAACGCAGGTGGTCACCAATCTTCTCAATAACTCGGCGCGGTACACCCCTCCTGGTGGACGCATCGCCGTGCGAGCCCGGGCAAAACAAGGCTGGGTGAATCTAAGCGTTCGTGATAACGGCAAGGGGATCGATCCTCAAATGAGCGGTCGCATCTTCGACATGTTCGTGCAAGGTCGTGATCCGCTCCAACGGGTCGGTAGTGGGCTGGGGATTGGGCTTGCGCTTTCGCGGAGGATCACGGAGCTGCATGGCGGCTCTCTGGAAGCGCATAGCGAAGGCGAGCACAAAGGGAGCGAGTTCACCGTGCGAGTCCCACTTTCCGCGAATCGGGAGAGTTTGGATGATAAGCGCTCGCCTCCTGAGCCCGTAAGCCAAACGGTAGCACCCCGGCGCGTTCTCGTGGTGGATGACAATGTTGACGCCGCCGCGGCATTGGGTGTGTTGCTGCAATCGCTGGGACACGAAACATGCGTCGTACATGACGGTCTTGAAGCGCTCAAAATGGCTGTCGAATTTCGACCTGACATCGTGCTGCTCGACATCGGCATGCCTGGCCTCGATGGTTACGAGGTCGCGAGACGGCTTCGCCTCTTGAACAAGGACCGAACGTTTCGAATTATTGCGTTGACGGGCTGGGGTCAGGAGTCGGATCGACAAAAGTCGCAAGAGGCGGGCTTCGACGTGCATCTTGTCAAGCCAGTAGACCGCAACGAGCTTGTACAAGTGCTGGGCGAGAAGAACGGCGCTACATTGCACTAGATCAGCATCGGTCGCGAGCGCGGCGCGTCAGCGTCGATCAGCTACCTGCCATGCGCCGTGGAGGAACTGCCAGCGTCGGCGTTGCGCTCGCGACGCCCAAAGGCCGCAACGGCCGTCAAAGTCGCGCCCTGCATAGCAGAGCCGCTATTTCGGAGCTCACGATTAATCCTTAGGCTTCCGTATGGACTCTCTCACCGCACGCGTCATATGCCTCCTTACTTCGCCTGAGCTGCCGAAGAAGCCATCGGAGCCCCAGGGGTAGCTGATCATCCAGGGATGGCCATAGCCTTTGCGCCGAATTGCTTCGGCTTTGCCGTATGGCGTATCGACTTCGATAACATCGCTCACCAGTTCGGCGCCTTTAAGAATGCTCCCGTAATAGCCGGTCTGCTGCACCCACGCTTCCCAGGCGGCGTCCTTCGGATCGAGCGACTCGCACTTGTGACGATTCCTTTTCCACCAAGCCTTGAACGCTTGTCGAACCTCTGGTGATGCCGACTTTTTCATTCGGAACCCCCGCCACAAAATAAAAACGCCACCCCGAAGGGTGGCGTCATCCTACTGGCCCAACATTTATGAGTGCTCAAACCAGCGCGGAAAGCGGCTGTTCATAATTTGATTCTGTTCTCCGGCTTTGAAGCTGTCAACCGTAAGCCCGCCCGCCCCCGTACCCAAAGCCGTCTGATTCTGCCGCTGTCGTAACGCCTGTCGCACGTTAGCGGTGCGTAAGTTGCTTCCATGGGAAGCATGGAGCATTGGACGCTCATTTACGACGAACCGCGCCGGGCTTGGTATTGGCGCTGCGTGGATCGCAACGGAGAGCAACACCAATCAGCGGTATGGTTCGATAGTTTTTCGCTGTGTGTGGCAGACGCAGAACAGCACGGTTTTTCGGAGGAACCCTGTCACCCTGTTTATCAGTGACGGCTCCATTTTTTTAGTCCCTAGGGGGCGGGCTTGCCCCCCTCGATATTCTCCATGCGGTAGCCGCTCCGCCCGAAAGTGGCGCTGCCGGAATTTACTTGCCCATTGAAGCCGTTTCGCTGCGCATCTCGCACGCACTCATCGAGCGTTGAAAGAACTTGGGGGACCGGCTGACTACAGCACCGTCCACGCCGACGCGCCATTGCCACAAGTGCGTCACAGCGTCAGGTGATGGCTGGTGCGGGACAGAGCTAAAGCGCCAAATTCGGTTTGCCATAGCCACTGAGCCTACATCAAACGTTGGCGGCTTCGTAATGTACGAAGGGATTATTAATGCATGCGCTAACGGGTCAATCGTTCGTCGGGTGCCTCAGCGCGACCCGCATCAAGTCTTCGTTGGTGATTTCCCTTGGGTCTCGGCCCTCGGTGGGGCGAACCGCCACGGCCCAGCCGGCGTAACGCTAGACGCATTCAAAGATGCTTCTGCAGTACTGCGGGAAGGTTTGCGCGGCTCGCGGCAGCCTACCCCGCCGTGAAGTCCGCAACCAATATTCATGCAGCGCTTCCAGAGAACCGGATCGGCACGGTCCGCCCGACCTGCTGCTGCTCATTCAACCAGGGGAGGCGCCAAAGGCCACACTGTCCGTCATCGTCGCCGGGGTCCCGCGCGTTCCCGTTCGGGTCCTGCTTCGGCTGGCGTTCGCGGCCACCGTCACTGCGAATGCGGATTGTCGCGGCGTCATGCTGGACGCAGTTAACATCGCACTGTGAGCAGTAGTCCGGCACGCTTATGCGTCGGGTCAAATCGGCCGACGACGCCGCGGTTGTTCCAAGCGCCATCAGTAATGCGGAGATGGCAACGGCGAACAGCTTGCTCGACAATCTCATCGGAATACGTCCAGTGGTTTGCTTTACCGGTCACGCCGCGGTGCCAATACCCGTTCACGTGGCTGCACTTCGACTACAAGGATGTGCGTTTTCTCACACTGAGGAGAGGAATTCGGTCCTTCTGGCGGTCCTATGTGTTCGACCGGAAAGCGCATTCGTTTGGGCGTGAGGCCACCAATCTCGCCGACAGCAACGAGCAGAGTTGAAGCGAAAAGGGCTTCCATGAGTTAGGTCTTTGCCGGAGTGGCTACGTGGACATCGACGACCGCAGCCACGATTGAGCTGCGGCCGATTCCTTCCTACATGTTTTGTCCGGGGGCCATTGGGGGCGTCTGTGGAAACGACGGACCGGAGGCTTTGGTGGCCATATCAGCGCAGGCTGTCAACGTCATCGCATATACGAGTGCGGCAAGCAGTTTCATAGTCATTTAGATTCTCCTAAGGTAGCGAATAATTAAGACGTTTAAGTATTCCTACATTCGTCTATACCCCGCTCACGATTAGGAAATTCCACTGTCGAAATCGGCCGCACAGCACAATGGCGTTGAACGTGTCAATGCCGGAACAACGCAGTTCAAATCCGGAAGGGCAAAGAGGCGTGAGAGCGCCCAGGCTATGGCCGGACGCTCTCGTCAGGTTGAAGACGCGTTTCGCGTTACCTAAAAGAATCAGAGCTCGCGCGGTTCCTGTCGCGGCTCGTCGGGGGCGAAGCCCGACATTCGCTTCTTGCCGTTTATTTACCTCGCACTCGCATAATGTTCCGCGAATGCTTCCAGGTCTGCAGTATTTATGTCCGACACTGCCCAGTACGTCATCCCAGCAACAGCCCAGTGTCTGAGGTTCAAGCCTCTCTTCGAGAACACACGAGTTCGAGACGCGTCCGAGACGGCCTCATCTGGCCAGATGAACAGGTCGATCACATGTTGTCGGTGCCCATATACAAGTACTGCTACCGGCCGATTATCGACGTAATCGAGTCGCCCTCCACGCAGCGGAAATCCCGACGTGGTCAGATCTGTTACCGTCGGCGAAAAATCCAGTTTGGAACTGAGCCACGGTTTCACCGTATGTTGGTCTGACGAAGCGACATCGATCTGATGGCTGGTGAGTAAGGATCGCGAATGCCCGCTGAGTACCTGCTCTGCGATTCTTTGATCCTCAGGCATGCTGGTGAGTTGCATCGTTGCGATGGTCGTCACGACTACGGCCGCGGCGACGGCGCCGCCAAGTTGAAACCAACGACTCCAAGCGGGCAGTCTGAACCGTGGCTGTCGCGTTTTGTCTGCACGGTATGCGGCCGCATGCGGGACCTGTGTACGGATCCGATTTGCGAGTTCGGCGGGCGCAGGGTAATACGTGGCCCGTCTCTTGATGCTGGAGGACATTGAGGAGCGCGCATCTAAAGTTCGGCTGCACTCGCCGCATACTTGTAAATGCCGCTTCACGGTGATTGCGCTGTCCCGATCGAGCTCGCGATCGAGGTAGCTATCCAAAAGCTTTTCTATCCTCCTGCAATCCATCTCACGACTCCTGTGTTGCTTTCAGGTGCTGCAGCAGCAAGTTGCGCGCTCTCGAAAGCCGCGACATGACGGTGCCCACCGGGATACCTGCAACGGTTGAAATTTCCTTGTAAGAGAGCTCTTCGAGCTCTCTTAAGACAATGACTTCGCGGAACTCGGCCGGCAGGAGTGCCAGTGCGCGATTGAGCCAGCGTCGACTCTCCTCCTGCTGCAGTGCCTGATCTATCGAATAATTCTCGTCGCGCTCCAAGGCTTGCATGTCGTAGCCGTGTGAGGCCAGCACCTCTTCATCGAACTCGATGTTGGATTTGTCGGCTCGGGTTTTTTCTAGCCACGTGTAAAAAGTGTTACGCACGATCGCAAGTAACCAGGCGCGCCCGTTATCACCGTCAAAGCTCTCCATAAATTTGAATGCGCGTAAGTACGCTTCCTGCACAATGTCCTCGGCGTTGCGCTGGTCGCGCGCAAGCCAGTACGCAAGGTTATGTGCTGCGTTCAAGTGCGGCATGCAAATGTCCTCGAAACGTTTGGCTCTGCTTCTATCGTCCAAGCTCGTGACCCCAGCTCTACTTACATATACCGCGTTGACTTCGGTTTACTTCCCGAAGGAACAGAGAAGGCATGTATGACCTGATGTAGTGAAGATACATACCGGCCAGAGACTTTTTTTATTCCAGCGCCGGTACAGGACGGGGTCGGGGAATCTTCCGCATTCACTCTCAGTATTGATGAATGAGGGATGTTGAGAACCACTGGTACGCGCGGCTTACTGCCCGTGGAGCCAGCTAGTCAGCGTGCTCTCACGGTACTGATCGCTAAATGCAGCGCCTGACAATGGAGATTGATATGCAGAGGAAGATACTGGCCGTGGCTGTCGCCGGCGCTTTAGGATTACCGTCTGTATCGATGGCCCAATCGAGTAGCGTGCAGATATTCGGCTCGTTGTACATCGAATACTCAAATGCGCACCAGGGACAGGGAGGAGTTGGACCCAGCGGGACCATCGCAAACCGGTCGAACGTCGATCTCCTTCAAAGCTCGAATAGTGAACTAGGCTTTAAAGGCGAAGAAAAGCTCGGAGGCGGACTTGCAGCATGGTTTCAGTGCGCAAGCACGGCCGACTTCCGCGAATCCGGAACGCCTCCGAACGGCACGGCCGATGGACTCTTGTGCTCGCGCAACAGCGCACTCGGCCTCAAAGGTACTTTCGGCAACCTCTATATCGGGCGCTGGAACACACCGTTCAAACGAACGATAGCGGTCACGAATGTTGGCGGAAACGACACAGGCATCTTCGGTACAGCGTTCCTTCTGACTGGCGGATCCACGAGCACTACCCCAGGCGCGCCTACGACTCGCGCCACGTTCAAGCGTCGGGAAGCGAATACCGTTTTCTACGACAGCCCTAACCTATGGGGGTTGCAGGTGATGGGCGCTTTCAGCGCAGCGAACGGCACGGGTACTACCGGCGGCACGGCCGCAATAGACGGCGCAACTGCGTCGAAGCCGCGTGTACTGTCGCTGGGTGCGCAGTACACAAGAGGGCCACTCTACGTTTCGGCCGCATACGAGCGTCATAACCAGTTCGCAGCAGTGGGCGGTGAAAACAACGATCAGGGCTGGCACGGGGGCGCTACTTACCGGTGGGGACCAGTGCTTCTCGGCGGGCAGTATACGCGTCAGAGTTTTGATAATAGTGGCGCGGGTCTCGTGGGTGCCGCTCCAGGTGCACCTTCTGGCGGCGCCACAAGTGCGCGCTACAGTGCTTGGACGCTCGGAGCCGACTGGGCTATCGTGGGACCGCATGGTCTGCGGGCCGCCTACACCAGTGTCGGTGACGCAAAGGGCAATGCGACAATCCTCGCAGCGCCTGGAACTGCAACAACAAACACGCTGATTGCTGGCACATATCGTCCAGCGCCCTGTCTTGGACCGACCGCTGCCACTGCAATTTGCGACGGTACCGGCGCGTCGCTCGCTCAGATCCGTTACGTGTACACGCTATCGAAGCGCACTGAACTGGACCTGGGCTATGTGAGCCTTCACAACAGGACGCGTGCTGCCTATTCGCTAGGCGGGCTTTCCAGTCCCCAAATCGGAACAAAACAGTATGCCTACGCGGTAGGCATGCATCACTCGTTTTAGGCGGTGTGGCAGGCGGTGCGTTCGTGCGGCGTTGTCGACCGCCGCGTGATGCTCATGCGCACGCCACCCTGCGCCAAACAGGTGGTCGGGAATATTTCTTCACCCCTCCCGGTATACATCTGAGACAGGCGAGCTGAAGCCCGCTGAAACCCCGGACTGGTTGAGGAGAGACTCATGGGAAGCGAGATCGACAGGCGAGACTTTTTGAAGTTGGCCGGGATTGGCGGCCTAGGCGTGGTGTTCGGTTCCGCACTGCCGGGCGTGACACGGGCGGCAGCACAGGACGACTTCTATTTCATCCAAATGTCGGATTCGCACTGGGGCTTTGAGGGGCCGCCTAATCCCGATGCGAAGGGTACGCTCAGGAAGGCAGTCGCGGCCGTCAACAGCCTCGAGCAGCAGCCTGACTTCATCGTATTCACCGGTGATCTGACGCACACGACCGACAACCCAATGGAAAGGCGCAAGCGTCTCTCGGAGTTCAAAGACATCGCCTCAGATCTTAAAGCGAAGACAGTTCGCTTCATGCCGGGAGAACACGATGCCTCGCTCGACAACGGCAAAGCGTTCAAGGAGTTCTTCGGTAGCACCTACTACACGTTCGACCATAAAGGTGTTCACTTCATCGCGGTCGACAATGTGTCAGACCCTCGAGCCTCGATTGGCGAACAGCAGCTCGCCTGGCTTGCAGCCGACCTTGCCCAGCAGAAGACCGACGCGCCAATAGTGGTCCTGACCCATCGCCCGCTCTTCGACCTTTATCCGCAATGGGACTGGGCGACGCGTGATGGCGCGAAGGCCGTCAATCTGTTGCTTCCGTACAAAAACGTGGTGGTGTTCTACGGCCATATTCACCAGGAGCACCACCATATGACGGGTCATATCGCGCATCACGCGGCGAAAGGATTGATGTTCCCGCTGCCGGCCGCTGGTTCGCAGCCGAATCGCACACCCCTGCCCTGGGATCCAGCAGAGCCTTATAAGGGCCTCGGTTTCCGCAGTGTGGATGCCGACAAACGAGCAGGTTACAAGCTGAGCGAATTTCCTGTCTCCAAAAAAGTGTGACGTCATGAGCTACCGGGAAACGTCATATCGGGTCGCTTACGCAGCGATGATCCTGATCATTGCTTCGCTGGGCACCTACATGGTCGCCGAATCGGCAACGCCAAAAGAACGGATCATCAAGATCACCACGAAGCGCTTTGACTACTCGCCCGCAGAAGTCACGGTCAAGAAAGGGGTCCCGGTCGTACTTGAACTTACGGGCAAGGACGTGATGATGGGGTTCAATCTCCCCGATTTCGGTGTACGCGCGGATATCGTTCCAGGCAAGATTACGCGTCTGCGACTCGTTCCGGATAAGACAGGAACGTTCATTTTCCTGTGCGATATTTTCTGCGGTATCGGACATGAAGAGATGAACGGAAAGCTTACCGTCGTTGATTAGTCGCGCCGTTGCGTCTCACGAAGTGGGCCGGCAACTCGACAGTGAATTGCACAATTGTGTTGTTGCCTGGAGATGATATGAAGACGACACGTGAATTCAGCGCAGCGCGCCGATTGGCGATCGAAAGGGCCGCTGTGTTCCTGGGGCTGACGACTATTGTTTACTGTGGTGGTCGTCGAGCATTCGGTGCGACAAAGTTAGCGAAGTCGGCCGTTCAATATCAGAACGAACCCAATGCTGGAAAGGACTGCGACGATTGCATTCACTTCGTGCCGGGCGCGACGCCGAAGTCCGCCGGAAGCTGCAAAATCATAGAGGGCGTCGTTAGTGCCCATGGCTACTGCGTAGCGTTCACTCCAAAACGCTTGTAGACGCTCGGGATCGCGTGAGCACACACGTGAAGAACTCGTGTACTCATGCCCTGTGTGAGACGACGGCGTATCGGCTCGTCGCCACATGTTCTTCACACTTACTTGACGTTAGCTTCACATCTCGAACAAGCCATTGATTGTCTTTCCAACTTTCGGCGAAGAGCTCTTTTGATCGCACCATTCTTCAATGCGAGCGACAGACTCGCAGAGTAGAGGGTTTACCCTAATAGCCGTGTGCATCCGACGATGCATATGATCATTCTCACTCCCACACGCTTCATCCCACACGCCTCACTCATTCACGCCGACGAGAACCTTCGGCGCGCACTGCTCATTTCGCGCGGCGATGCCACCGTATTTTTGACGCGGCCGATCAGCTGTGGGTTTGTCATCGCCACGGTGCTGATCATCATCGTCATGGGACTGCCTGCGATCCGCGCACGTCGCGAGCAAATTACCGATTGACCTCCTCGGTATAGGCAGCCTGTTAGCAGATTTTCAACTTCACGCCTGAAGCCACCGTGCTTAAACCGGCACATTTCGTCGGCGAATGGTCTCCTATTGGTTCGGCCGCTGCTACAGCAGGCGTGAGGCCGAACGAAGCGCGAAGATCAGTTTGCCGTGTTCGCTATTCGACTTCCATCCGGTTTCGCGCACAGCTCTTCCTAGCGATTTCGGCGTGCCAAACGCGGCCGAAGTGCTCGCGCCTGTCGCCGCCCCTCCACCTTCAGCCGCGCGGCGGCTCAGCTCGATTGGATGTGTGCAGGTGCGGATCGAGCCACTTCAGCACACATTAGACACTCGGAATCGCCACCTAGATCAAGAAGACACCATCTTAAGTTTCAGCGTCGAATCGCGAGGCCGACGCGAGCGCGGTGGATGCGTGAAGCAGCGGTCAGATACGCCGCGTTGCTTTCGGCGCGGGGAGACGGTTCGTCATTCGGTGCTGGACCTGCGGGTTTTCGCATCAGCTGAAGCGCCAGGCTCGCCAGTAGCCAGATAGACCAAAGCGGTGCGACGAGCAGCAACACCGCCGCGACGCCGAGTGGGGGCGCAAGCAGCACGACCAAGCCGATTAGCACCATGATCAGCAGCACCTGCGCGAGCCACTTTGCGTAGAACATGGCATCCCTTCCCGAACGGATGTGGGTCATCAGCGTATGCCGCTCGCGGCTGGTGAGCGAGTGAAGGAACCGCTCATGTGCAACTTTATGCACACAGTGGTGGTATAGCTCGGTTGTATCTATTGGTTGGGCGGTGCAGTCGTTTGCGTAGCGGTCGACGTGCCACGACGCCCTGCACTTCACCGCCATCGCTCAGCGATCACACGAACGAGAAAATGTAGCGCGAATATTCTTATGCCTTCAACGTAAGGCCGCTCGATGCCATGAGGTACGCAGCATTCGGACTCGAGGTGCTCCAATCTCGCATCAGGTGAGCATTCCTCCGCACTACTTCTGTCGCAGAAAGATTGTTGCAAAGCGCACGACCCACAATGCCCTGCGTTTGATCGCGGATGAGCGAAAAGGAGCCACGCCCTCCGCCGCCCCCGCCCTATTAATTTGCGCGACATCTGACAGTGTGCTGACAAGCGCATTTCTCATTTCGAGCTTGCGAGTGCACGCGGATCGTGAAAAACCTTTTTACATGCGTATTCTTCCTGTGCGCGCTTCTGGCGTGGGCCCCCGATGCTCCGGCTTCTACGTTCATTAGCCGCGCCACTGGCAACGCGAGCAGCACCGGCACGTGGGCGATATTAAGGACCGGCACGATAACGACGAGCACAGCCTCGACCACCGTTAGCGGTGCCGGCACGCTTTTCACTACCGAGCTAGCGGCCGGCGACCAGCTTTTCACCGCAGGCGGCGTACTCATCGGCACCGTCTCGACAATCACGAATGCGACAACACTGCGGCTGACAGCAAACGCGGCTTCCAACAACGGGGCCATACCGTACTACGGCACCACGAGTACTGTCCCAGGTCTGGCTGTAGGCGACATCGTTGCGATCAACAGCCCCAACACCGTCTTCCAGGATGCGCCCGGCAGCATAGCCTCTCTCACGATCAACGGTGGAGGCACCCTGACTCAGGCAAACAGCCTCACGATGACCGGCGCGCTTATTGTCGCAGGCACGCTGACTTCGTCTACCACCCTCACCGTCGGCAGCGTAACGAACATTACTGGATCCCTGAATATTACTTCCAACGGGAGTACGCATACGTTCACCGGCGCGGTGACGATTACTGCGGGCACCTGGAGTAACTCAGGGAACGAGTCGATCACCTTCCGCAATGGGCTCGCGCTCAATGGCGGTACGTTCACTGCCGGAACGGGCGTTTACACTTTCGACACCAATAGCCAGGCGATCGGCGGGACGAGTTCGATCAGCATCCCGAGCGTTACCGTCACCGGCGTGACGCTCACCAATAACGGCACATTAACCGTGGGTAGCGTTCTAGCTGGAAGCGGCGGAATTATCAACGCAGCGAACGCCACACTCAACATCACTGGTACGTCTGCCATCACGACGCTCACTGCAGCTGCGAATGGCAACACCGTTCTATATAACGGCGCCGCCCAGACCGTGAAGCTGCCTTCGGGCGCACCGGCGACTTATTACAACTTGACAATCAGCGGCAGCGGCATCAAAACCATGCCTGCCACAGTGATGACAATCTCGAACGATTTCATTACGTCCGGAACTGCGTCAGTCACTGCAGCCCAGGCGCTCACTGTCGGTCGCAACTTTACCGTCGGCGCGAGCACTACTTTTAGCGCGGCGACGTTCAGCCACAGCGTTGCAGGCGACTTTTCTAACAGCGGTACCTTTGCCGGAGGCACGAGCACGGTGACCTTCACCGGAGGCGTGGCGCAAGCCCTCGGCGGCGCGGCTGCGACGACCTTCAACAATTTGACCATCAACAAGTCGGCAAACAAAGTTTCAATTGCGTGCGCGACGCCTTCGCCCACCGTGAACGCGACGCTTACGTTGACCAGCGGCGACATCATCACCTCTGGTACAAGCCCCGGCTGCTCCACCGCCTGCGGCAGCCAAGTGCCCGTCATCGTCGCAGCAGCGGGAACGATCGCGGGTGGAAGCAACTCGAGTTACATCAATGGCGCACTGCGCAAGTTTTTTTCCGCTGGCGCCGTGCTGAACTTCCGTGCTGCAGGCCAGGATGAGTTTCCCCTGGGCGACGCATCTAATTACACACCGGTCGAGATCACGGCAGGCGGTACCAGCACCGCTGGTTACGTCACGGTGTGCGTGACGCCGACCGAGCACCCGCAGGTCACAACGCCCCCGGTAGCTACGGGCGGCATCGATGCGGCGAAGAGCGTGAATCGCTACTGGTCGCTCACAGCATCGGGGATCAACACGGCCAGCGGGGCGGGTTCGGCGCTGGTCGATGCAACATTCAAGTTCGTCGCGAGCGACGTGGACGCAGGTGCCAACACGTCGAATTTCGTTATCGAAGAGTGGGACGGAGCAAAATGGAACCCAACGACGCTCACGACTGCAGCCGGCACCAGCACGCGCGTCCAGAACATCGACCTCAGTACCGCAACCAACGATATCGCCATCGGCGAGCCGCTGTCAGGCTTTAACGCCGGGGCGGGCAACTTTAACGCATTCGACAGCTCGACACCGGCCGGCGCGGTACTCGGCATGATCCAGACGAAGCAGTCCGGCGTCGCCTTCAGCGTGCGCCTGGTGCGCCTGACCGCCGCCAAGAACTCACTCGACAGCACGTACAATCAGGCAGGTGTAACGGTTGAGCTGCTCGATTCGTCAGACAACACTGGTGCGTTGAGCAGTTCGACTGCCTGCCGGCCTGTCGGCGGGGGCGCGGGTCAATGGCATGTCATCGCGAGCACGACGCAGACGGTGACGTTCGCTGCCGGGCTCGTGGCCACGGTTAACTTCACGGTGCCCAATTCCTATCGTGACGTGCGCGTGCACGTCTTGAAGGTCGGAACGGGCGTCGGTGAAGGGTGTTCGACCGACCGTTTCGCGATTCGTCCGCAAAGCTTGACGATCACCGCACTAGACGGCGACTGGAACACGGCCGGCACCAGCCGCGCGCTTGGCAACGTCGCTGCCTCAGGCGGGACCGTACACAAAGCCTCAACAGCGGCGGCCACGACGCCGCGTCCCTTCACGCTGCGTGCGAGCCCGGTCCCCGCGAGTGCGACCAACTACGATGGCAGTCCGAGTGCCGTAACCGGGTTCCCCAGTTGCACCGGATTGGGGGCGCTGTGTACCACAGCGGGTAGCTTGAGCTTCACCGCTGGCTCCTGGACAAGCTCCGGCGGCTTTCGGGAGAATGCCACGGCCAATTATTCCGAGGTCGGTTCCTTCAATCTGCAGCTCGAGGACACGTCCTACGCGAGCGTCGATGCCGTGGACGGCACGCCGGCAGGCACACGAACTGTGCCTGCGACTGCAACGGCGCAACTCGGGCGCTTCGTGCCGAACCACTTCATTGTTGCGCCGACTAATACGCCTCAGTTTCGGACGTTCGGGGCCGCGTGCGCATCGCGCTCATTTACGTATGTCGGACAGGCCTTTGGGTACGTGACGGCACCTCAGGCCTTGGTGACCGCTCAGAACGCCGGCAGCGCAACCACGACCAACTACACCGGCTCGTTGTGGAAAATCAGCACCAGCGCGCCATCGGATGTGACGCAAACTTATGGCAACGGAGGTATCGGCCCGGCACTCGATACCGCTCTCGCAACGAATGCGCCGACGATTGCCTCACTCGGAAATGGCACCGGCACGGTTACAGTGAGCCTGTCGGACAAGCTCTCGTACACGCGCAGCGCGACCACGCCACTCGCGCAATTCAATGCTGTCCTTTCGCTGACAATGACAGTGCGTGATGATTCCGAAGCTGACGGCCAGATCCTTACTGCGACCTCGACGCCGTTCAATGCTATTGCGTTCGATTCAGGCACGCTGTTCCGCTATGGACGTCTACGGATGCAAAATTCGAGCGGCTCGCAGCTGATCGGGATGCCCGTCCCCATCGAGACTCAGTATTGGAATGGCACTGCTTTTGTCACGAACACTGCCGACAACTGTACGACGATCTCAGCCGCAAATGTCGTGCTCGGCAATTACCAGCGTAACCTGACTGCAGGAGAAACCTCCGTTACGGTCGGGGGCGCGTTCAGTGCGGGAATCGGGACACTGCGATTATCAGCGCCCGGCACCAATAACAATGGCAGCGCTGATGTATCAGTGAACCTAACTGGGACGGCCGCGGGCGCTTCGTGCACCGCCGGCATGCCTTCTAGCACGGCGTCGGGACTAGACTATTTACAAAGTGCGTGGTGCGGCACGAGCTACAACCGGGATCCCACTGCGCGTGCGACTTTCGGCGTATACAGAAATAGCGATCGACTGCTCTATCAGCGCGAGAACTTTTAGCTGTAACTGCGCGCTCGTCGTTTGCGGCTACAGCAACTCGACGGCGCTGAACTGATCAGCCAGATGGGCACGCCAAAGCGTTCAAGCTAACGCACACGGTGGTCGCGACTTATCGCCTTCTAGCGTGCCCCCCGTTGAAATGTTCGAGTCAACTGCGCCAGGGTTGGAACCGCCGCGCTTTCGGAGCCCGAACGTATTTGCCTGACGGGGCTCACGAGTCGCTTGGCTGGCTCGCGAACCTTACGCACTAACGGCGCGAGCGCACAATCACTCGCGCGAGTTGAAAGCATTTACGCTCCAAAACGCTAATCAGCTCAATAGCGATTGCCGCGCTCCGAGTTGTCGTCATTGCGACGCTCGCTTCCCTGCTCTGACCCCTGTCGATTCCGATCGTCCCGACGTCCTTCGGTCCGTTGCTCGTCGCGGCTGCGCTGCTCGTACCCGCGATCGGATCGGCCGTCGTTGTAAGTTCCATCGCCTCGCCGCGGCTCGTCATAGGCGCATGCCGAGAGAACTGATGTTGCGGCGGTCATCAGTAAGACTGGAACCAAAGAGAATCGCATCAGGATGCCTCACTCAGAAGGAAGGTTGTGCCACCGTGGCTCCGCTCATAGTGCAAACCCCGTACCTCTAAGCCGATGACACTGCCGGTCACACCGCTGAACGACAGCCGGGGTGAAGAATGCGTGTACTCGCTGTGAACAGTATCTAAAGTCCCCCCCACGCATTGTGAGGTGTTCGAGTCCCGGTTTGGACCTTGTCGAAGTTTTGGCTCGTTGCCGAACCTTTGAATCGCGGGATCTTCCTGGCGGTGGCCGCGACATTTCGAGTGCTCTACGTCTTTGTCGTCCTGACGGTTCGCCTCGGCTGATTAACTTCTACGTTCCCGGCGCACCCCACGACGTGTGGCATCGCAACCTTGCGGAGGCGATCGGTTCGCGACGACGATCGGCACTTGCTTCACGATCGCCGCCGCATCTACGCGACGCAATCGGACGGCACCGGTCTGCTCTGCTATTCGGCTAGAGACATAGCTGTCGCGAAACTGTCTTCGACGTCGTCGCGTTCTTGTCGACAAGCCTGACTGTGGCGTCTACCGGCCGTGTCCATTGGCTGCGCAATTCCACACCGACAGCGCGCATGAATTGCGCGACTATTCTGGTCACATCGAAGCAGTCGATCATCCGCATGCAAGGACACTCACAATGAATTGGAAAATGATGTGTCGTACAGGGATGTGCGCGGCGGCAACACTGGCTTCATTTTCCTCAGCACACGCGGTGGATCCGCCCTACGCGTTCAACGTGCCCAATCAACGCTCGATCGCGCGCTGATGTCCGGGATTACAAAACAGCGCGCCTTCTTCAGGCCCGCTAAGGTCAAGTGATAGCGAGGCGGCTCGGAGAGGATCAATGAAGCTAAATATCTGGGAGAAACTGGGTTTGATTCCGCGGCTCATGGCAGCCGTGGGGTTCGCAATTATCATCGGCGGTCTCATACAGAACTATTTGCTTGCTCTCGAAGGTGCCGACGAGCACTCGACGCGGCACGAAGGCGAAGTCAACGAGACACTCGAATTTCTGGCGCCACTCGTCGCGGACCAGGCGGTTTTGGGCGATTATGAAGCCATCGGACAGTTGCTTAACGCCCAAGTCAAGAAACTGGACATCGCGGAGCTCACGTGGACTGACGCGAGCGGACGTAATTTGATTGCGACGGATCGTTCCGCCAAGCGGGAGGCCCCCTCCTGGTTCACCGAAGTGGTTCCCATTCGTCATGTTGAAGCCGAATTGGAAGTGGCTGCGGGGGGCGCCAGCTACGGCAGGCTTCACGGTGAAATGACAGCGATACCGGCGAGCAATCACCTCTGGTCTCAGTTTGTACACCAGTTGCAGATCGAAATTGCGACCGTGTTGCTCATGCTGCAGATCATATGGCTCATATTTCGGGGCAACCTCGGAACGCTGCGCAACCTGGCGGTGAGCGCCGACCGCTTCAGTCTGGGCGATCACGCCGTACGTGTGGAAGCGGCGGGCGCACCTGAAGTACGCTCCGCCGCCGAAGCGTTCAACAATATGGCGAACAACATCGAAAGCCTTATCGGGTCGCTTGCCGGCAGTGAAGCGAACAACCGTCGCTTGGCAGCAATCGTGAAGCAGTCGAGCGAAGCCATTTGGACTCGGGACTTGGAGGGCATCATCACGACGTGGAATGCGGGCGCCGCGTTGCTGTTCGGATACAGCGCCGAAGAGGTAATTGGTACTAAACTGGTCATCAACTCGCGTGCTTCGCCAGCCGAAGACAAACAACGAATGGCGCGACTGCAAGCGGGTGAGACCCTGTCGTATGAAATCAAAGCCGTCACCCGGTCCGGGCAGGATTGTGACGTAGAGGTTGCAGTGGCGCCTTTGCACGATGAGCACGGCAATGTTGTGGGCAAGATCTGCGTCGCGCATGACGTGACCCAGCGCAAGCGCGCCGAAGAAGAACTGTATGCGGCACGGGAGGCGTCCGAAGCAGCGAACCTGGCCAAGAGCACGTTTCTTGCGAAGATGAGCCACGAAATTCGAACACCGATGAATGGCGTGCTCGGCATGACAGAGCTGTTGCTGGAGACTGGGCTTACCGGTGCGCAGCGCCGGTTCGCCGAAACTGTGCAGCGCTCAGGCAGATCGCTCTTAGGCATCATCAATGACATTCTCGATTTTTCGAAGATCGAGGCGGGCAAGCTCAATCTCGAACATATCGAGTTCGATCTCCGGCAGACGGTCGAAGATACGGTGGAACTATTGGCTGAACGTGCTCAGAGTAAGGGCCTGGAATTAGTCTCGGCGCTGCCTGTGAATCTCGTGAAGCATGTGAAAGGCGACCCACTGCGTCTAGGCCAGGTGCTGACGAATCTCGTCGGGAACGCCATTAAATTTACCGAGCGGGGCGAGGTCACGGTTTCGGCGTCGTGTGTGGAAGACACTGTGGATACGATCGCGCTGCGCTTCGAAGTCAGCGACACCGGCCCGGGCATCAGCAAGGAAGCGCAAGGCCGTATCTTCGAAAACTTTACTCAAGCTGATGGCTCGACCACGCGCAGTTACGGCGGCACTGGTCTGGGGCTCCCCATCAGTAAGCAACTGGTCGAGATGATGGGCGGGACGATGCAGGTGGAATCGGTACCCGGTGCCGGCTCCACATTCTGGTTCATGGTGCGGTTTCAGAAAAGCGAAGCGCGGCTGCAAGACGATTTCATGCACGATAATAAGCTGGAGGGTATACGCGCGCTTGTCGTTGCCCCTAATGCCACGACGCGCAACACTCTGCATGTACAGATGACGTTCTGGGCCATGAGCAGCCGTACCGTGGACACTCCAGACAGGGCCCTGGACATGCTCACGCAGGCGGCAGCGCGCGGTGCACCCTATGATGTGGTAATCATAGACAATGCTCTGGAGGGGTCAGGCGCGCTCAAGCTCGCGAAAGCAATCAAGGCGTCTTCGACCTTAGCGGAGGCGCGATCCGTAATGCTGATGCCGGTGGGTCGTCAGGCGGATTTGCGGGACGTCCGCCAAGCCGGGGTCCGTCTGTGCGTGTCCAAGCCCGTGCGCCAGTCGGCGCTTTACGACTGCCTCGTGCGTGTAATGACCGACAGCGAAGAAGCTAAGGTTGATGTGATCGTCCCTGAATCACCACCTGCACGACTACGGCGAAAGCACAAGAAAAAGCTGCTGCTCGCTGAAGACAATCCTGTCAACCAGGAGGTTGCCCTAGGCATCCTGCAGATCGAGGATTATCAAGTGAAGGTAGCGAAAAACGGCGTCGAGGCAGTCGCGGCATTTTCCGAATCGACCTTCGACCTGATTCTGATGGACTGCCACATGCCGGAAATGGACGGTTTCGAAGCAACCCGCAAGATACGCGAAATGGAGAAGCAGTCGAACTTGAGACGCATTCCGATCGTGGCGCTGACCGCAAACGCGATGCAGCAGGATCGAGACGAATGCCTCAATGCGGGTATGGACGACCACTTGAGCAAGCCCTACAGCCGTCTGCAGATGCGCGAGACGCTGGAGCGCTGGCTACCGAAGGAAAACGCGCACCCTCCGCTTGCGCCTGCACACGATGATTCCGCTGCGAAAGCCGCGGACCTTCGTGTCTGATCGGAGCAAAGAGGGCGCTCGCCGCTTTCCTGACAGTGTTCATGAGGCTCTTTTCTGCCTGAAACAAATGCCTGCCTCGGCCGCGGTAACTAGCCATTATTCAGCTTGGCCGGTTGAACCATGCGAGCGACAGTCCGACCGAAACAAGGGACAGAACCGCAGCTACAGCCGTGAATAAGGCTGTGATCTCTGTTCGATGTTTCTCCGACAGAGCCTGCGCGCGTAGGAACTGGAAAACCTCGTGCAGGCCTTCCGCGGTCGCTGCCTGGAAGTATTCGGCGCCTGTTATATCCGCTATTGCGCGAAGGGTGTCTTCATCGAACCCGGGTAATATCGACCCCTCATCGTCGGCACTTGCCTCTTCCTTGCTACCGAATCCCACTGTAAAGCACCGAATCCCGTGGTTTGCTGCAATCGTCGCCACTGCGCGCGGATCGATCCCGGTATTTGAGGCCCCGTCGCTGAGAAGAATTATTGCAGCGGATGGCTGGGCTCCAGCCGTGGCGCTTTTTGGAACGGTTGTTCCCTCCCCATTTGGGTAGGCTGTCCATGTAATTCGATGTTCCTCGCGCGTGGTCGTGCTATCGAACATGGGATCACTGCCATGTAGAGAAACGTTGGGGAGCAAAGCCCCAAGGGCCACAATCAGGCCACTTCCTATGGCGGTCTCTTGATCCAGGTGCAGATTGTCGATCGCATTTGTAAGATCGTGGCGATTTACCGTCGGAACCTGTACGACCGCGGCAACACCAGCGAACGAGACGAGTCCGACGCGCACATCCGACGGTTGCTCTTCGATAAATGCTTTAGCGGCGGCCTGTGCTGCTGCGAAGCGGTTCGGCGGGATATCAGTAGACGCCATGCTCAAGGAAACATCGATTACCAACATAATCGTCCGGTGACTCGAAACCGCAGTGACAGGCACGGTCGGGCGGGCAACTGCGAGCACGAGTGAGATGATCGCGACCAGCAGTAACAGCGGCGGCAAGTGGCGGCGCAAGGCATGTGTTCGACTGATCGCCGGGCGGATGAGCATCAAGCTCGGATAGCGCAGAGCCTGTTGCACCTTTCGACGCTGTGCGAAAATATATATCCCCACCACTGCAGGTGCGCCGAGCAATAACCAAAGCAATGTGGGCGATTCGAATGTCATAAGGGCACGCCGAGTCCCTGAATGATCGTCAAACGGCACTCTTATAATTAGTATTGCAAGCGCACCTTACGCATAGCTTGCGACAACGACGCCCCCCGACTTGATTTGACCTTTCAGGTACTACAGGCTAATCGAACGACAGTTTGGGTCTCTGTCGACCAATGCTGTGTCGGTCCGCCCGAGGCAGACAGCTAGATTTTCGACAGCGATAGTGACTTAATGATGCCGAACCCGACCACTGTAAGGCTGCCGAAAGACGGGCGCGCAATGATCCGATACCCTTTGAATTCGTCGAGTGTGACGAATCATTAGCCCGGCACTTGTGGTCGGGTTTTTTTATTCTGGCTTTCGAAAAAACAAGTGGCGGCCGCAGCCTCTCCCTGTCTGCTCCTTCATCTGTCTCCGGCCTTCAGCGAAAAGCGCGCGCGCCGCTTTGTTTCAGTTTTGCCGCTGTCACACGAGATCAAGTGACCCAATTTAGTGCGGGGCCACAGTCGCAAGCCCGCCGATGACGACCTATCGAAGAGGCGGCATGCGCGCGAGCGCTGGGCTCGCCTTGTGCTTGTTGCGGTTCTATGCGTTCGATCTTAAGGTCTAAGTCAACGAGCGGTTGTGTGCTGAAGTGAGCGAGAAACCCATCATTAGCGCGCCTTCTGCTGGAATGCGTGTCGTTGCGGGTTTCGAGGCCGCAAAAGGTGCCGTCGTCCTGTTAGCCGGCTTCGGCCTTCTTTCACTCTTGCATAAGGACCTGCAGGACTTTGCCAATAAACTCGTAGATTTTTTGCACCTCAATCCGGCCGGCCACTACACGAGTGTCTTCATCGAGCTCATGGCAGGCTTTTCGAGTAAGCGTCTGTGGTCACTTGCGGCACTTGCCTGTGCGTATTCGTTTATGAGGTTCGCAGAGGCCTACGGCTTGTGGCGTAATCGCCGATGGGCCCAGTGGTTTGCTGTGCTCAGCGGCGCCGCTTATGTACCTATCGAGGTCTACGAGCTCTCTCGCGGCATATCAGCCACAAAAGTCTCTGTTCTCCTGGTCAACATCGCAATCGTGCTGTACGTTCTTTATCGGCTCTGGGTACGAAGAGCGACGCACGCGGCCGCTGACTAAGCGTCGAAATGCGAAGGCGCGGCACTTGCCCGGCCTTTGCGGCCGGCGTTTCGTTAAGGCGAGGGCCGTGATGAAGCGATCCGTGAACCCGACTGCGCTGACCCAGCGATCCCGCTAGGTCTTAACTATTTGGGCGCCGTGCTCGCTGCCATGCTCGTCAATTCATCGAGCAACCTCTCGCAGAGTGTCTCTACCACATAAAACGCCGCCGTAGCAGCGGTGGCGTTATAGCTTTTAGCGTGCTGCTCGAGGAGAGCGACGGCCTTCAAGACTTCCGGCGCCTCGAAGGCCGAGACCGCGCCTTTAAGTGAGTGGGCGTCGGAGTACGCGCGATCAAAGCAGTTCGTCGAAAGCGCCATGCTGATGGAAGCGATTAGCTGAGGCACCGTGCGCACGAACACGCTAGCGATTGCAGCAAACAGCGTTGCGTCTCCATCCAGCCGGGCGAGTGTAGAGTCCGACTTCAAGAGTTGGTTATTGTTGGGCGATTCGTTGAACCCTGCGCTGGGAAGGTCTCTCGCAACCAGAACGGCCTGACTGGCAGCTTTGATCTGCTTCGACCGCATGGTGATCATATCCGCTACGCGCGTCTGCAGCTCTACAAAGCTGAACGGCTTATTCATGAAACCGCTCACGCCCTGCTGAAGTGCGCTGTTGCGAATCGTTCGATCGGCAGTCGCGCTCACCATGAGCAGCGGCGTGTCTGATCTGCCCTCGAGCGCGCACAAGCGGCGCGCGAACTCGATACCATCGACATGAGGCATCATGTAATCGACGATGACTAGGTCAGGATCATTCGGCTGACACCAGGCGAGCGCGGCGGAAGGGTCTGTAAACCCTACAGCCTGGCAATGGGGCAGCTTACGTACGAGCTGCTTGAGCAGCGTTAAGCTCACCGGCTCGTCATCTACGATGATTATTTCCATTTTTGGCCAGTCGTGCAGCGTGTGCGTTTTGCGACAAACGGGAGGCGAGCACTGCCATCCCTCTGGTGAATGGATTCTATGCGGCAGGACCGGACTAATCCGCCAAGTGCCGCACGGACGCGAGCAGACACTCGGGTTTACGCGCATGCAGAGCATGCCAAGACCCGGTTCTGACGTACACGCTGGGTAATAGAGCGACGTCGCGCCCAACGCTCGACCCATCTCGACGTATTCGTGCTCACGAACAGCCAGGCATCGCGATGTAGTGGCGGTACGCGGTATCTGGGGGCCGTTCCGCATGTCGTTGTCCGTCTTTCGCCGTTCTGAATGCCTTTCTGCGGGGGGCGTATTCAAATCCAGCCGGGCTTGGTTACCACAGGCTACAAAAGGTAGAGTCTCGAAACGGGCTCTTTATACATTGAGGTCACGCACTGGGTCGCTCGGCGTAACGAGGTGGCAGCGGTGAATTAGAAATACGGCAAAACTGAAAGGGAGAGACTATGCCCCAGCTAGCACTGAATGCGGCGCATATTGGCGTCTGGATCTTAGCCTGCGCGTTCTCGTTGCCGCTATGCGCCGAAGTATCTGAACTGCGTATCTCCAAACAATATGGACTGCCTTATCTCAACGTGGTGATCGTCGAGCAGCAGCAGTTGATCGAAAAACATGCGAAGGCGCGCGGCGTTGATCTCAAGGTAAGGTGGGTGACCCTCGGCAGTGGTGGTACTTCTACAGATTCGCTACTCGCAGGAAATATCGATTTCGTTACGAGTGGCATGAGTAACATGCTACTTCTGTGGTCTCGCACCGGCGGCCAGGTGAAGGCCTTGTCGGCAGTTGCCGCAGTGCCGCTCATATTGGTCACGCGCAGCCCGAATATCAAGACAATCGCCGATTTCACCGACAAGGACAAGATCGCCGTACCCACTGTCAAGGTGTCGATGCAATCGACCATTCTCGGCATCGCCGCGGAGAAACTTTTCGGGGAGAAAGACCGCAAGAAGCTGGATGCATTTACGGTCGCGATGTCGCATCCCGACGCTACCATCGCACTGCTGAGTGGAGGCGGCGAAGTGAACAGTCATTTTTCGGCTCCGCCATATCAGTACTTGGCGCTAAAGGCGCCGGGCGTTCATGCTGTGCTCAATTCGACAGACGTGATGGGTGGGCCGGCAACTATCACAGTGATTTTCGGTGCCGTGAAGTTCCACGACTCGAATCCCAAGACTATCGCTGCGCTGTATGCCGCCCTCGGGGAAGCGGCGGAGTTCATTGTCAAGGATAAGCGTGCTGCCGCTGAGCTCTACCTCAAGGCGACAAAAGAGAAGATCTCGGTCGATGAGCTCGTGAGCATGCTTGACCTCCCTACTTTCGTTTTTGCACAAGCCCCAAACGGCACGCTCAAATACGCGGAACAAATGTTCAAGACCGGGGTTATCAAGACTCGTCCAACCAGCTGGAAGGATGCGTTCTTTCCCGAGTCGCACCTGCTGCCGGGCAGTTGATGCTCTTTGACAAATGCGCCGAGCTCTTGCCACGATGGGCCTTCGATCTCCAAACCGATCTTGTTGAACTGATCCTGAATATCTGGACGCTTCAATACAACATTAACCTCACCCTCGAGCCGCTCAACGATCGAATTGGGTGTGTTTGCTGGACCGAAGAACGCAAACCACGAAGATCGAGAGGCTCGGCACGGATGGTCCAATCTTTCATTGCGCGGGTTTCGCCTTCGAGCTACGCGGTGGTGCTCTTCGGGCTCATCGTGATCGGCGGCGTGCGCTTGCGATTGAGGACTGTGGCCAGCTAGATTGCTGCTTCGCCGTCACAAGGCTTTATCGACATCGCCAATCGATGTCGCCCCTGGCGGCCCCTCCACTGCTTTCAGTTACGCGATCGCGCCTCTTTTGTGAGCTGCGGGGGCAGGTCAATGCCCGTCTGTAAACCTTGGCTTCGCGCTGGCGACTACCACCGCCCTGACCGGCCATTGGACATATGCCAAAGGTCGTATCGCGACGTGCACAATCAGTCGCTACCATAGTCGCCAGACTGTTAGATCGTATGTTTGTTTTACGTGATCGTACTTTAGCGGAGGGCGCAATGAAACCAGCACGCAAAATCATGTTGAGCCTCGCGATTACAGTTGTGGCGCTGGGCGTGGCTTATGCCGAATTGAAGGGCGATGTACTTCTTGTTACGGAGTTCGGCGCCGCCACAGAAACGAACATTCTGCACGCGAGCCACGCCGACTGAGCTGCTGCGTGCTCATATACGCTAAGGCATAGACGCCATAATGCGCGCGCGAGCTTAGACAGGCGATGTTGCCGTCACAGTTCGGCGTGCATCCGGTAATTGAGCTCCATCGTGTTCGATCTGATGACGGCGCATCGGTTTGAGCAATAGGAGTGCGAGAACGGCTGCTGCGGCGTTCATGGCGGACGCAACGTAGAAAACCGCGTGCCAGCCTCCAGTCTGTGTTACTAGAATGCTAGAGAATGGAACGAGCAGCGATGCCGTGCCCTTGGCCGTGTAAAGCAGCCCCGCATTCGTGGCGGCATATTGTGGCCCGAAGGAGTCCGTGCACGTCGATGGAAAAAGACTGTAAATTTCCCCCCACGCAAAGAACACGAGCCCGGAGAGAATAACGAAGAGATAGGGGTCCTGACCGAATCGGGCAAGTGCAAGGATGCCGATCGCTTCGATGCCAAACGCGATGAACATAGTGTTCTCGCGTCCTAGATTGTCAGACACCCAGCCGAAGAACGGGCGGGTGATCCCGTTCAAGACCCTGTCGATCGAGAGCGCGAACGTAAGCGCAGGCAGCGTCAGTCCCAGTATCGACACCGGAACGTCGGCAACCTTGAAATCTTTCGCGATCGGCGCGAGCTGCGCCGTCGCCATCAGGCCGCCCGCCGCCATCAGCACGAACAGCAAGTACATCACCCAGAACACCGGCGTTCTCAGAACCTCTCCGGGACGGTAGTTGCGCTGCGACTGAACAACATTCGTATCGCGTGCTTTCATGTCGCTGGGGTCAGGTGCGGCAAGCCCGAAGGATACGAGCAGCACAATCACGCCTTGCGCAATGCCAAAGTATAGAAACGCCGTTTCATAACCGCTCGTCTTGATGATCGCCTGAATGGGCAAAACGGTAAGTGCGGAGCCTGCACCGAATCCGGCCGCAGTCAGACCCGCGGCTAATCCGCGTCTATCCGGGAACCACTTGAGCGCATTGCCGACGCACGTGCCATACACGGCTCCCGCGCCGATCCCGCCGACCGCAGCGCTCACGTATAGCGCCCATAACGAGTCGACGTAAGCGTTCCATGCCCAGGCGATGCCGACCAGGATGCCGCCGACCATGACGACAGGTTTCGGTCCGAACCGGTCAACGAGATAGCCTTCGATCGGAACGAGCCACGTCTCGGTTAGCACGAAGATCGTGAAAGCAATCTGAATGGCTGCGCGACCCCAATGGAATTTCGCATCCAGTGGATTCACGAACAGCGTCCAACCATATTGCAGATTGGCCACCATCGCCATGCATACAATGCCTAGGAAGAGCTGTAACCAGCGATAACGGGGGCCCCTCCGCGCGTGTGCAGCCGATACTACGCTTTGCATCGTAGATGCTCCTCCGGTGATCGTGCTCGACTGATTTCGCCCGAGAAGTCAGTCTGCACCTGCAGTTGCTATATCTTCCTCGCCGGCAATCGCGGTGTAGCGAAAGCGCGATCTTTTTTTGCAAGCGTGTTCCGGACGCGCGCGTTCGTCAAGCTTGTTGTGCGTTGGAGTTGGGTGCAGGACGGAGAGCACGCGCTTCAGCATCACGTAACGATCCCAGCGTCCCGGCGCGGCGTAATGCCGATGCCGCAACGCATCAATGTAATGGAATCTCACTACCCGACCCGATAGCGAAAGTGGCGGACTTAACGCAAGGGCGTGCCGGCCATCTGCGTCTCGGCTGCGGTCCTGACATGATCGATTTGTCCGTTCAGTCAGCCTGCAGTCGACTGCTTGCGGTCTCGCCCAAGGGGCCCTGTCCGTCACGATGGCTCCCGGCGGTGCATGGTCAGCGGTGCGAGATGGTAATTCGCTCGCCAGCGTACTCGTAATTTGCCCATCCGCCCAGGGTAACAAGTATCAGACCACCAATGACACGTGCGAGTGCCGGGCTTTGGACTTCCGCATCATTGGAATCCCAAATATTGCCGTGACATAACCATGCAATGAAAATGCCACACGGGTTTGTCGGTATGCACAATGCATTTCTCCAATCCTAAGTCACTCAATGTCGACCGACAGTCGCAACGGAAGGAGCCACCAAATGTTGGAAGCGATTACAGAGGGCGTCAGCAATCTCATGGGCCTGTCCCTCGAAGCACACGATCTGCACTGGTATCACATGACCGCCCGCGCATCGGTCGCGTACGTGCTCGTACTCGCGCTAGTCCGTCTCGGGCACAAGCGCTTCCTGGGGAAAGGCAGTGCCTTCGATGTCATTCTCGGAATACTGCTGGGTTCGGTCGCAAGCCGCGCTATCACGGGTAATGCGCCTTTTTTTCCCACGATGGCCGCGTGCGCGGTGCTCGTTGTCTTGCACGCGATCTTTGCCCGTCTGTCCTTTCGCTCCCGCTGGTTCTCGTTAGTGATTGAGGGCAGCCCCAAGACGTTGATCCGCGACGGGACACTGGATAAGGAAGCAATGCGTGCTACGGATTTGTCCGAAGACGATCTCCTCGAAGCCTTGCGCACTCAGGGGAAAAAGGATCCTACTGAAATCCAACTTGCACAACTTGAACGAAGCGGAAAGGTCAGCGCAGTTGCGAAAACACCCGAAGCGAAGATCCTGGACGTCGCCGTCGAAGCGGGTGTCCAGACTATCCGCATCCGAGTCCATTAGACCGTAGCAGCGAAAACGCGAGGCTCGTTGTTTGCGTATGCTTGACCCATGACAATTCTGCACGCCGCTGCTCGCGGTAAGCTGACTGGCACATATCCTGCACAGCTGCTCGTTTTGATCAGGGGATTGCGATGATGCGCAATGTGGGTAGGGCTGCGTACCACGCGGGTAAATTAGTTAACCAAGCGTCCACCGCCTTGTCTTCAGGGCGCCGAGAGCGACGTCTGCGTTTTGGTCTTATCGGGGCGTGCGCGCTGGCGCTGGGCGCTGCATACGTGGCGTATCGTGCACGTAAGGCCGAGCGCGACCATCCCCCCGCTGGCCGCTTCCTCGAAGTCGACGGTGTGAAGCTACATTATTTCGAACGTGGGGAAGGCTCTCCCGTGGTGCTACTGCACGGTAATGGCGCCATTGCGACCGACTTCGAAGGAAGTGGTTTGATCGACAAACTCGCCGCACGCCATCGTGTCATTGCCTTCGATCGGCCAGGCTTCGGATTCAGCGAGCGCCCACGTAAGCGGATCTGGAGCCCGCGCGCGCAGGCGGCTCTTCTAGCCCGCGCTCTTGCGCAGTTGGAGGTCCAGCCGGCGGTGGTTGTCGGACACTCCTGGGGCGCGCTGGTGGCGCTCCACCTTGCGCGGGACTACCCTCAACGCGCCCGCGGCCTCGTGCTTGTATCCGGGTATTACTTTCCAACCCTACGCGCCGACACTTTCCTGCTCTCGCCTCCTGCGATCCCGCTGCTCGGCGATGTCATGCGCTACACGATTTCGCCCCTGCTCGGCAGACTGATGGCGCGGCCGCTCATGCGAAAGATGTTCGCCCCGCGCCCTGTTTCAGCTCATTTCGAATCAGCCGTTCCGCTGTCGCTGATGCTTCGACCCAGCCAGCTGCGCGCAGCCGCTGAGGAAAGTGGGTTGATGACGTGGGCAGCAGGCAGATTGAAAGGTAGCTACAAAAATCTGACGCTGCCCGTAACGATCATTGCAGGAGACGGCGACCGCGTAGTTGATCTGCAACGGCACGCCGTTCGGCTGCATCGGGAGATACCCCATAGCCGGCTGCTTACGCAGGCCGGTCTCGGGCACATGCTTCATTACGGCGCTCCGGACGTGGTGGTCCAAGCGGTCGACGACACCGTATCCGATACCGGGCGCACCGAGTTACCGCTCGCCGGCATACCGGTAGTGTAAGTAATCCGCTGCGCTCGTATGCAGATCGATCAGCAGGATCGTAGTCATTGTTCGGCGTGAGAGTCACTGCAGTGAGCTTGAAGTGAACGTCGATAAGCTCCTGCTTCTGACCGCGACGCAGACGACGGAGCAAGGCGTCTTGCTGATCGAGCCGACGGGCATCGTCGGCTGGTGCAACGAAACGGTGGCGCGCACTTTCGGGTATACGCGTGAGCGCATGCTTGGACTGAATATCCGCAGCCTCTTCACCCCGGAAGACGTGCAGGCGGGCGTACCGGACTTCGAACTGTCGGTCGCGAGCCACAGCACCGATATGCAGGATGACCGCTGGATGCTTCGAGCCGATGGCTCCCGGTTCTGGGCCGCAGGCTCGACGACTGCCCTTCGAAGCGAAAGCGGCGAGCTGCTCGGCTTCGGCAAGATCTTGCGTGATGCGAGCGACGTGAAAGAGCAGCTCGAGACTTTGCGAAACCGGAGTGAGGCCCTCCTGCGCGCGGACGAGCACAAGAACATCTTTCTTTCGACTCTGTCCCACGAATTGCGAAACCCGCTCGCGCCGTTGGTGAACGCTTTGCAGCTCATTACGCTTTCAGCTCCGGATAACTCCGCGCTGCAATATCCAATAAAACTCATCGAGCGTCAGGTCGGGTTCATCCGCAGACTGGTCGACGACCTGCTCGACGTCACGCGTATCAGCACGGGAAAAATCGAGCTGCAGCTCCAGCCAACAGACATTCGGGAGATTCTCGTGCGCGCGATCGAGAGCACGCGTCCGATCATCGCGCAGAAAAACCATCGACTCCAGCAGCATATGCTTGCCGCGCCGATTTTCGTGAATGCCGACAAGGAACGCCTGGAGCAGGTGTTCGTCAATCTTTTGCAGAACGCAGCCAAATATACGCCCAGCGGCGGCAACATCGATGTGCGCGCCAACATGGAGAAAACGGAGGCGATCATGCACGTTGCAGATAATGGAATCGGCATCCCGAAAGAGATGCAGCCCCGCATCTTTCAGTTGTTCACGCAGGTTGCGGACACAACCCACCGCTCAGAAGGGCTCGGAATCGGACTTTCGCTGGTAAAGAACCTCGTCGAGCTGCATGGCGGCTCGGTGCAGGTCCGGAGCGAGGGACCTGGCACGGGCAGCGAGTTTACTGTCCGTCTTCCTCTGGTGCGCCCACGAGCGTAGGCCGAGTCGTTCTGCTCGTTGCTCACTAACCTCCGCGGGCGTTCTTCATGTAAGCCTTAGCGCTGCTCGACAGTAGTCGCGGCAGGTGCGTGTAGATATAACGCACGCCTTTCTCCAGTACCTCATGAACATTTTTCCGCGACAGCAGGCGTGCCCGGTGTGCGGCGCGCGGACACCATCTTGCGGAAACTGCGCTCGATAGCTTGCGCGACGGCTGGTGCTTTCGGATTCCGCGGGTAACCCATGGACTGCGAAAGATCAGCCGGGCCGATGAAGAAGACATCGACATCCTCTATCTCGAGCGGCTCGTCGATGTTATCAATCGCCAGCTGGTCCTCGAGCTGGATCGCAATGAGCGTCGCTTCGTCTGCGGCCTTCACATGGTCGGCCAGCGTACCGTGTGAATCGTACAGAGCCGCACGTGTTCCAGCTGCGAGGCCGCGGCGGCCAGCAGGATGATATTTAACCGCGGCAATCACCTCATGTGCATCTTCGGCCGTATTCACGTGCGGGCACCTGCACCCATGACGCCGCGATCGAGCACTTGCAGGATGTGTTCTGGACTCTTGGTCACTGGACGCGCAATCGCAGTGATACCTGACGCTTCCGCCGCCATCGTCATCAGTTCCACGCTCTCCAGCGTGAGCGTGCCGTGCTCGCAGTCGAGCAGCACCCAGTCAAAGCCTGACGCGGCAATCATCTCCACGATTTGTGGCGACGGAATCATGACGGATACACCAAAGACAGGCTCGCCAGCGCGAAGCTTCTCCTTCATTCGATTTCGTTTCACGTAGCTTCCGTCTGCTCATTAATGCTCGCTGGGGTCACTATACACGCGCTGGGCAGAACCTCTCCGCGGCGATAGATGGCGACACGACCGGCTGCGCTGTAGCGAAGTGACCACCGCGCGGGCGCCCGGAACG
>JAQGNH010000446.1 GCA_028291945.1 Betaproteobacteria bacterium | reverse complement strand
CTCTCGCAGCAAGAGGACGTCGAGGTCGTGGCCATTGCGCGCGCTCTTTACAAAGAATCTGATGAAGACCCCCGCAGACTAATGGAGCGCATGCCACGTTTGCATGACCCGCGGATCGTCGTGCGCGCGCAGGCGACGCTCCCCGCACCGAGTCCATTGCCGAAGCGATTCAGACACTGCGGTGCTCTGGCGCGTCGGCCGAGCACATGCAAGCCGTTATCGACCGGCTCGACGTCTGTCCGACACTGACCGCGCATCCGACGGAGGCGCGTCGTTGCTCGGTGCTGGACAAGCTGCACAGCATTGCAGAAGGGCTCGTCGAGCTCAGCATCCCGCTGGACACGCCGCGGCTCGACCGCGCGCTTACCACGGAAGAATCGACCGAGCTTGAGATGATGCGCGTGCTGACCGCGTTGTGGCAGACCGACGAGCTTCGCGCGGCGCCCATCACCGTGACGGACGAAACCACGAATACGCTGTATTTCTTCGAGCGCTCCATCTTCGACGTGGTCGCGTGGCTGCACGACGATATGCGTGCGGCGCTCAGAGAGGCTTATCCCAGTCACACGTTCAGGATCGGGCGTTTCGTGTGCTACGGGTCGTGGGTCGGAGGCGACCGGGATGGCAATCCCAACGTGACGCCGGCGTGATCGATGTGCTGGATCGCGGAGAAGGGCAGGGGGCCAACCCGACGCTGCCTGGCAGGAAGCGATGCTCCTCAGCATCATCGGTATCGCGGCCGGGATGCAAAGCACCGGATGAATAGGGGCTGGGTTTAAAATAGCGCGATCACAGGAGCATCGCCATGCAAATGCCCGTCAAAGCCCAAGCCGCGGTACTGAGTGAGCAGCCGACTCGCGAACTGTGCGAGTTCCTTGCGTCGATACGCTACGAGTCGCTGCCGGAAGCTGTCGTCTCCCGCGCCGAAGATCTTTTTCTCGACTGGCTCGCCTCTGCGCTCGCCGGCCGTGATGCGCGCCCGATCGCGGCGATCGAGCACTTTGCGTCGCTCATGGGGCCAGCGCAGGGGCCAAGCGAAGTCCTGACGACACGCCGGCGCACCTCTCCATTTTTCGCGTCTCTTGTAAACGGCGCCGCCTCGCACTTCGTCGAGCAGGACGATCTGCATAACAGCAGCGTTCTGCATCCCGGCACCGTCGTGTTCCCCGCGGTGCTCGCTGCAGGCCAGCACGCCGGCATTTCAGGAAAGTCGTTCATCGCTGCGGCGGTGGCGGGATACGAATGCGGCGTGCGCGTTGGCGAATTCCTCGGCCGCTCGCATTACAAGATTTTCCATACGACCGGTACAGCCGGGAAACTCGCTGCTGCTGCGGGGGTCGCCCACGTCCTCCGGCTCGATGCCGATCAGACCCAGCATTGCCTCGGTTCCGCCGGAACCATGGCCGCTGGCCTGTGGGAATTTTTGCGCGATGCTGCAGATTCCAAGCAATTGCATACTGCTAAAGCGGCTGCGGACGGACTCATGGCGGCCTACATCGCGCGCGATGGCTTCACCGGTGCACGCCAGATCCTCGAAGGCGCACAGGGAATGGCTGCAGGGATGTCGAGCGATGCTGACGCGCGCTGGCTCACGGACGGACTCGGATCCCGTTGGGCGCTTGCGGAAACTTCGTTCAAGTTTCATGCCTCGTGCCGTCACACGCATCCTGCAGCAGACGCGCTTCTTGCGCTCATGAATGAGAATCGCCTCAGCGCAGAAGACGTCGAGCAGGTCATCGCGCATGTCCACCAGAGCGCGATCGACGTGCTCGGTCCCGTCATGGACCCGCAGACCCTACATCAGTCTAAATTCTCGATGGGTTTCGTGTTGGCTCTGATCGCGCTCAAACGGCGCGCGGGCCTCGCTGATTTCACGGAGCCGGCGCTGCGCGATTCGCAAATCAGATCGTTCCACGACAAGGTGAAGATGGTGATCGACCCGGAGATCGACCGCGCCTATCCGCGCCGATGGATGGGGCGTGTAACGGTGAAGACGCGAGATGGGCGCGAGATCGACAAGCGCATCTCGTCGCCCAAAGGCGATCCGGACAACGTGCTTACTCGCAACGAGCTCGAGGACAAGGCGCTGAGGCTCGCGCAGCATGCGGGTGCAGCGAGCGAGCAGGAGATGCGGCAGATTATCGCGCGCGTCTGGCGCCTGCGCGAAGCAAAGGACGTCCGGGATTTTTTGCGGGCTACTTAGCGTGAGCTGTCACGCTGCGCTCTTCGAGCTTGTCCTTCCAGATTCGCCGATACGCTTCTTCGAGCGAGCGGGTAAACCGTGCGCCATCCATGTTCGGCGAGCGTCGCATGCGCTCCCGCAAGGTCGCGCGTAACTCGCGTAGCTGCGGGACGTCGTGCGCGAGGTTAGCGGCGATCGATACGTAGTGCTCGTCGCTGGTCGCGATCAGATGCGACAGACCGACGTTAGTCAGCATCGACACGCCCACTCTGGCTCCATGGGTTTTTCCGGCAAGCGTCACCACGGGAAGTCCCATCCACAGGGTATGCGCGGTGGTAGTGACGCCGTGAAAAGGATACGTGTCGAGCGCGATGTCCGTTTCATTGTGCGCAGCGATGAATTCGCTGTGGGACACGCGGCCCCGCAGATCCAGGCGTGATGCATCGATGCCGTGTTGCGCCAAGATCTCCTTTATCCGCCGCTGAGTCCGCCCTTCCGGCAGAGTAAGCATCAGCAGGCGCGAAGACGGTACGGCCTTGAGGATGCGGGCCCAGACACCAAGCATGCGCGGCGTCAGCTTTGTGACCGCATTGAACGAGCCGAAGGTCACGAAGCCGCGCTCGAGCGTCGGCAACGGCCCGATGCGCGCCTCATCGACGGGTTCCTCGAAAGGCTCGAAGATCTCCGGCATGCGTAGCAGCGTTTCCGTATGCAAACGCTCCGTCGTACCCGGAGGGTCGGCGTATACGTCCGTGATACGGTAGTCCATCGCCGACATGCCAGTCGTGTTCATATAGCCGTTCCAAGTGATCTGCACGGGTGCTGCGCGTCTTGCGAACGCGAGCAGCCGGTCACCTTTCGTGTGGCCAGTGAGGTCCACGAGAATGTCTATGTTGTCGTCTCGGACCAGCCGAACGAGCTCCTCGTCGGAATGCCGCGCGGTATCTCGCCACACGCCGGGATAGCGTCGCAGTCTCTCCGTGCGGGGGTCCGGCACGCGCACATCCGAATAACAGTAGACCGAAAACGCATCCGGGTCGTGATGCCTCAGAACCGGCTCGAAAAAATAAGTGACGGCGTGGTCGCGAAAGTTCGATGACACGTAGCCGATGCTCAATCGTTTGTCGAGGTGCGTACCGCGCCTGATGGGTTCGGCTGCCGCTGTGAGGTGCTCCGCATAATTGCGTGCCCACGCGACGTGCTCGCGGAAGACCTCTTCCGGTGCAGGCGCATCGGAGAAATTCAGGGCGTAGATGAGATTGGTATGCGCGGCCTTGAAGCCGGGCTTGAGCTCGAGCGCTTTGCGATAGTGCTCGATCGCCTCGTCGGCTCGACCCAGCCTCAACAGGAGATCGGCATAGCCGTAGTGGACCTCCGCGAGGCCCGGCGCGATCTCGAGCGCACGAAGGTAGCAATCCTCCGATGGGTCGACCTCGCCTGCGCCCGCCAG
>JAQGNH010000445.1 GCA_028291945.1 Betaproteobacteria bacterium | reverse complement strand
GCCCACGCGAAAAAAACGTACGCGTAGACCACGGGGATTCCCAGCACCTGAGTCCGGCTCTCGAATAGCCAGAACACCGGGTAATTGAACAGGAGGCAGCCGAGCAGAAACACGGCTACGAGCCGCTGCCCCTTGAGCCCCGAGCCCATGGAGGGTCGCGCGCGGTGGAGTTACGCCGGCGCCTGCTTGAGCTGCTCGAGGATCGCAGGATTCTCGAGCGTCGAGACGTCCTGGGAAATCGTTTCGCCGCGGGCGATCGAGCGCAGAAGACGGCGCATGATTTTGCCCGAGCGCGTTTTCGGCAGATTGTCTCCGAAGCGGATGTCGCGAGGCTTGGCGATCGCCCCGATCTCCTTACCGACCCAGTCCTGCAGCTCTTTCACGATACGCTGCGCTTCCGCGCCTTCGGGACGCGCCTGTTTCAGGACTACGAAAGCGACGACCGATTCACCGGTCACCTCGTCGGGCCGACCGACGACGGCCGCTTCAGCGACCTTGGAATTCGCGACCAGCGCGGATTCGATTTCCATCGTCCCTAGCCGGTGGCCGGCGACATTCAGCACGTCGTCGATGCGACCCATGATGCGGATGTAGCCATCTTCGTCGTAGGTGGCGCCGTCGCCGGCGAGGTAGTAGCGGCCGTGGAAATCCGCCGGATAGTAGGTCTTCTTGTAACGTTCAGGATCGCCCCAGATCGTGCGCAGCATTCCCGGCCAGGGTCGCTTGATGACCAGAATGCCGCCTTTGCCGCGACCGACCGACTCGCCCGTCTCATCGACGATGTCCGCGATAATGCCCGGCAGCGGGAACGTAGCGCTGCCGGGTTTCGTCGGTGTGGCCCCGGGCAGGGGCGTGATCATGTGCCCGCCCGTTTCGGTTTGCCACCACGTATCCACGATGGGGCAGCGCTCGCCACCGACCATCCTGTGATACCACATCCATGCTTCCGGATTGATCGGCTCGCCGACCGTGCCGAGTATGCGGAGCGAGCTGAGGTTGTATTTCTTTGGCAGCTCGCCGCCGGCCTTGATGAGGGACCGTATGGCGGTTGGCGCTGTATAAAAGACGCTGACGTTGTGATCCTGGATCATTTTCCAGAAGCGGCCTGCGTCCGGATAGGTAGGCACGCCTTCGAATATGACTTCGGTCGCGCCGCACGCGAGCGGGCCATAACACACGTAGGAGTGTCCGGTGACCCAGCCCACATCGGCCGTGCACCAGAAGACGTCACTCGGCTTGTAATCGAACGTCCACCTCATGGTGAGCATGGCCCACAGCAGATAGCCTGCGGTGGAATGCTGTATCCCTTTGGGCTTGCCCGTCGAACCGGACGTATAAAGGATGAATAGCGGATGCTCTGCGCCCACCCATTCCGGCTCGCAGGTTTCCGGTTGGCCCTGCACGAGCTCGTGCAGCCATATATCGCGCTTTGCATCCCAGTTGACGTTGCCGCCCGTGCGCCTGTAAACGACGACGCTCTTGATGCTGTCGCAGCCGCCCATGCCGAGCGCTTCGTCGACCGCCGCTTTGAGCGGCATCGAGCGTCCGCCGCGCATCTGCTCATCAGCCGTGATCACTGCGACCGCTCCTGCGTCGAGGATGCGCTCGTGGATGCTCTTTGCGGAAAAGCCGCCGAAAACGACCGAGTGAACGGCGCCGATGCGTGCGCAGGCCTGCATGGCAACCACCGCTTCGATGGACATCGGCAAATAAATGATGACGCGGTCGCCTTTGCGGATTCCGCGGGACTTCAAGCCGTTCGCCATCGCACACACGCGACGGTGTAGTTCCTTATATGTAACACGTGTGATCTGGCCGTCGTCCGCCTCGAAGATGATTGCGGTCTTGTCAGGTTGTGTTTTCAGGTGTCGGTCGAGGCAGTTATAGGACGCGTTCAGCTCGCCATCCTCGAACCACTTGAAAAACGGAGCGTTCGACTCGTCCAGCACTTTAGTGAACGGCTTGTGCCAGAGCAGTTCCTCGCGCGCGAGCCGCGACCAGAATCCTTCGAAGTCGCGCTCGGCTTCTGCGCACATCGTACGGTAGGCGTCCATGCCGGAGATGTTGGCCTGCCGGACGAACTCGGGGCTTGGCCGGAAAACCCGGTTCTCCTGCAGTACTGACTCGATGTTCGACATGAATTCCTCCAAACCGGCTTCTGGTGGTGGATGCGGCGCGCATTGCGTGCGAGCAAAGGCTGTGCGCCCGACCTTTTGTGTTTAATGGAAGCATTAAACGCCTACCTTGTAAAGGAGCGTTGCGCCTTCGTGTACTGGCGGCTTCGCTGCATCGCAGGCATACTTACGGTTTGATTGACACTACGGCGGGCCGCCCCGCATTGCATGGTAGTGAACCTGGTCAGGTCCGGAAGGAAGCAGCCACAGCTATTCTCTGCAAGTGCCGGGGGTACGGCTCGCCACCCCTCTTTTCAGGGTGCGCCTCGTGCGCGCCGGTTTACTTCACGCGAAAAACGATGAAAAAAAAATGGCTGAGGGCGGGCCTGCTGCTCGCTATCTCATGGAGTGTGCCCGCGTGGGCGATTGATGGAGTCGCCCTGGAGATCGGCAACGGCGATCGCGTCGACCGGATAGAGGGCTCTCTCCAGTGGGACTGGAATCGCCAATTGTTCAGTTTCTCGGATTGGCATCTCGGCGGATATTGGGATGCTTCGCTCGGCCAGTGGCACCGCGGGAGCGTCGCGTCCGGACAAAACAAGGACATTACCGACGTGGGATTCACGCCGGTGTTCCGCATCCAGCCTAATGGATTGAAAGGCCCGTATGCGGAAGCCGGAATCGGTTTGCATCTGCTTTCGCACGTATCGATCGGTGACAAGAATCTGTCCACCAGTTTTCAGTTCGGCGACCACCTCGGATTGGGCTATCGCTTCGGCGCAAGAGGTGCCTTCGACCTGAGTTATCGTTTCCAGCACTTTTCCAACGGCGGCATCAAACGGCCCAACCCAGGTATCAATTTCAACCAGGTGCGGCTGCAGTATCACTTCTAGGACTGCGCCAGCAGTCAGCCATCAGCGGTCAACCGTGTTCGATAAGCGGTAAAATGGCGAGTGTTGCATCCGCGCTTGGTGCCGCGTTGCTCGAACCCGGTTAACGCGCACCGATCTGGATGTTGCTTGTACATACGGCTGCCCA
>JAQGNH010000177.1 GCA_028291945.1 Betaproteobacteria bacterium | reverse complement strand
TGACATCCTCCTCGGGCTCGTCTCCTACCGCCGGCGTAAGAGGCAGCGCGAGGTTGGTAACGAACATGTCGTCGCCGATGATGACGAGACTGGCCGGAAACAGCAGCCCATTGGGCGAGCCGTCGTGGCGTATACCTTCGAATTCCCCGAGCTTGGCAATAACACGACCATTTGCATTGAGCGCGACCACTTCGTCTGCTTGATTGGCTGCGACCCACAGGCGACCCTGCTTGTCGAACACGACGCCGTCCGCACCGTTGATACTTTCGGCAAACACCGACACAGCCATCGATTTCATATCCAGCTTCAGCACTCGGTCATCACCTGTATTGGCGATGAACAGGGCGGACTCGTCGCTGTTGAGCGCTATTCCATTCGCTCCGAACGGCGGAAAGCCGGCAGTGGCGAGTAGTGAATCATGGGACACGGTGCTGACCGTGCAGTTCGGCGCGCACACAGCCGGACTATTGATGCGGAATATGGCCCCCTGAAAAGAATCGGATACGTACAGGTTACCGGCCTTGTCGAATACAAGGCCGTTGGGCGCGGCAAAGTTTGATCCGAAGTGAACGGTGTCTGAGCTGCCATCGGGGTTGCCCACCGTACGAGGTATTGGCGCCCCAATCGTGGGGAGCGTGGCGACATCTTCGATCGGCGTGGCACTGTTGAACGCGGCTGAGATGCGCTGAATCTTGTGGGCGCCGAAGTTGGCGATGTACACCTTACCTTGAGCAAAAGCTAGACCGAGCAGTGGCGTTCCACCGAAATCTTTCTGCGCCACGACCTGGCCGCTCGTCGCAAACCGCAGCAGCTTGTTCGAATTGGGCCCGAAGTCGAACGTGCCGACGTAAATCTCCCGCGTCGCCGGATTGACGGTGAGCCCCTCCGGAAATCGCACGCCGTCGGGAAGCGTGGCGAACCTCTGAACCGCTTCGCGATCACCGTGCGAATCGTCGTCTGCCCAAGCGGTCTGAGTGGCAGCAGTGAGACCGATAGAGAGACACCACGTGAAGCCCGTCAGCCATGCTTTCATTTGCTCCTCCTTGCGCGGTGAGGTGAAAACAGCCTTCGTTTGCCTGTTGATTCTGCCAGGTAAGCGTCGCTTACTTCATGCGATCGCGGATCTTGGCGAGGGCTGCGCGGGCACACTCTTCATCGAATTGTCCGCCCGGCTCGTTCGCGAGCGGTGCGGATAGTTTCTGCACATTCACTACCCCTTGGGCCTGAGCGCCAGTAGAGGGCGCGACAAATACAATAGCAACCACAAGTGCTTGCAGTGCTGCCGAAACTCGTGACATGGTCTCCTCCTGTCAGATACCCGCCTGTTGATTGGCCAACATAAATCAAAGTCTGCTGCCGCAGATGCCGCCTGACGTCTGGGTCGCAGGTCGGCTCCGCTTCTAATTTTGACTCAGGTAAAAGCTGGCATCACCTCCCGCGAAAAAAGCTCCATCGACCGCAGCACGCGGGATTGCTGCAAGTCGCCGAACCAGAAGCTGCAGTTGAAATGGGTTATGCCGACGAGCTCCTTGACGCGCCTGATCTGGCGCACGCAGGTCTCGGGCGTGCCGATGATGAGATGACGGTCCAGGAGCTCGTCGATGCCGGGCTCGCTGGGCGCCGGTACTGCAACAGCGTTGCCGCTCTCGACGCGCTCATAGTTGTTGCGCAGACTGAGCGTCACGCGCATGTTCCAGCGCGCCTGCTCGGCAGCCTCGCGGGCATCAGCCGCGTCTTTCGTCACGTAGACGGCCCGCTGCACACCGACCAGCGGCCGCTTGGGCGGTCTCGCTTCTTCGACGACGCGTTCGAAGAGCTTTCCGAATTCGGCGAGCTTTTCGATCGGAAAGCCGAAGCCACCCGTGAGCACATTGAAGCCGCGCCGCACCGCCGCTTCGATCGAATACGCGCTTTGCGCGGTGATCCAGATCGGCGGATGCGGTCTTTGCAGCGGCTGAGGAAACACCGACGTCTCGGGAAACTTGAAGAGCTTGCCATCGTAGGTGAAGGGCTTTCCCTCGAACGCCTTCAAGAGAATATCGATGGATTCATCCCAGCGCTTGCCTCCGGAGTCGAGCTCGAGTCCGAAGCGCTCGAATTCGTAACGCTGATAACCGCGTCCGAGCCCGACGTCAGTGCGGCCGCCGCTCAGGAGATCGAGCATTGCAATCTCCTCGGCAATTATCAGCGGATGGTGGAGGGGAACCACGATCACGGCCGTTCCGACGCGGAGCCGCGTCGTCTTCGCCGCGATGAAAGTTGCGAGCTGTACGGGCCGCGATAGATAGCCATAGGTGGAGAAGTGATGCTCCCCCAGCCACACGTTGCGGAATCCGAGCGACTCGGCGGCCTGCGCCTGCTCGAGTCCCCGCGCGTAAATCTCCTCCGGCGACTGGGCTGACGGCGATTGCATGAGCAGAAATGTTCCGATGTCCATCATCAGTTTCCAATGTCATGTACTGCGATCATAACGCGCCCGGAAAAGGAAGGCCCGAAGACGTTTCATTCACAGCATGGCGTGACGTTCTGATTGGGGAACCAGAAGGCTGGCAAGGGTAGGCAAAGCATGGTGCGTCGCGCTTTTCGCACTGGCTGATCTGCTCGTGCTTTTAGTCCGGCTGAATTCCGCCGGTTTGAATGACTTTCGTCCATTTCTCGAGCTCCCGTTGCAAGAACACGCGCAGCGCTTCGGGAGTCATGTCTATCGATACCGCTCCCAATGTCGAGAAGATCTGCTTCACGGCCGCGGTCTGTTTTATTTGCCTGACTGCTTCGTTCAACGTGTTGACTACTGCAGGCGGCGTTTTCGCAGGCGCTACGAGTACGTAAAAAAGAAGGCCTTCGTAGCCGGGCAGGCCGCTTTCGGCGATCGTTGGAATGTCCGGCAGATTGGGAGCGCGCGTGGAGGTCGCGACTGCGATCGCCCTGAGCTTAGCTGATTGAATGTGCGGCAAAGCCACTACGGCGTTGTTGAACGCGAACTGCACGTGGCCGCCGAGCAATGCGACGAGGGCGGGTGCATCACCAGGATACGAAACCTGCAGCAGGTCGATGCGGGCCATTTGCTTGAACAATTCCATGTTCAGATGGGAGCTGCTGCCAATGCTGGAGGTGCCAGGCGTCAATGCTCCAGGTCGGGCCTTGGCGAGCTTGATGATCTCCGCGACCGTCTTTGGTGCAAACGAAGGATGCGCGACCAAAATGCCGGGCACATGGGCAACCATCGCGACGGGAGCAAAATCATCGATGGGGTGATACGGCAGTTTGCGAAACAGCGGCAATCCTGTCGTCAGTACACCACCGTATGTGAAAAATAATGTATGGCCGTCCGGTGTCGCCTTGGCGGCCGCAGCAGCAGCTATCCTTCCGCTCGCGCCGCCGCGATTGTCGACGATGACCGGCTGTCCCCAACGCTCGGTGAACCCTTCTTTCAGGATACGACCCAAAGTATCGGTTCCCCCACCGGGCGGCGAAGGGATGAGCAGCCGAATCGGCTTAGTCGGATAGGGCTGTGCAAGCGCAAAGGACGTCAGCCAAGCCATAGTAACGATGGCGAACGTAATGGCAGTCAGGTATTTCGATCTCACGCTTACTCCTCAGCTGCAACCAGTTCATGGCGGCTCCGACATGTTCCCGCGGGGCCAAAAAAAACTCCGATCATTGCTCTCATTAGCTTCTCTGGCAACCTGCACACGAAAAGGCCTCGCGTCGCCGTTGCGCGTACCGCCACCTCGCGATTCGCGCGGATCGGCTCGCGCGCCTCTGTTCCCGGTTTTCACCCGCTGTTACGATTCGCCACCTACATCGCTCAGGAACTCACACGATGCCCATCACCGGTAAGTGGATTTTTACGGCGTCCATGGACGTGGACCCCGACAAGGAAGCCTTGTTTAACGACGTGTACGACACCGAACACGTTCCTCACCTCTCGAAAGTGCCCGGCGTGATTTCGGCAACGCGCGTGAAAACCGATACGCTGCGCGTCACGATCGGCGGTGAGACGAAGACGGTCGAGCCACAGGGACCGCGTTACTCCTGCATCGTAGAGCTCGAAAGCCCCGACGTGCTGACGAGCGCTGCATTCGCGAACGCCGTAGAGGCCGGGCGCTGGCCATCTCAGGTGCGGCCGTTTACGCGCAATCGGCAGCATACGCTGCATAGGGTTATCGGTAAGGGTTAGAGCACGCATCTGCGCAAGATCAGTTCTCGCTTGATGTTGGCGATCTTCATATCTTCGAGAACACGTCGCAGCGTACTCACTAGATCAGACGCTGGTACATCCACCTCGCGACGGCGAAAAGCTTGCGATCGTTGCCGTTCGCAGCGATGACCTGCGCGCCGACAGGCAAGCCGTTGGGCCCTTTGAACACCGGAATGTTCATCGTGGGCGTGTGCATGAGCGTCCAGCTCGAGGCGAGCGTCGAGTCGCCGGTGTTCCAGCCGACCGGCGCTTCGCCGACTGCTGAGGGTGCGAGCAGGACGTCGTAATCCTCGAACACCGACACGAGCCCGCGGCGGCAGCGCTCCGCCAGCGCACGCGCTTCACGATAGCGCTCGAAGCTGCACTCCCTGCCGAGTCTGATCTTGCCGTTGCGCAGATCTTCGCTCAGCGCATCCCAATGATGTTCGATCTCCTGTGTGAAATTGAGCGCGAACTCGCGGCACGATACCGTGCGATGTGCTTCCTCGGCATGCCTGAATTCCACAGGCAGAACCGCATCCGAAACCTTCGCCCCAGCGCGGGCGAGCCGACGTGCCGCATCTTCGAGCAACTGCTGCGTGTAAGGCTCCAGCTTCGACCATTGCGGCGGGCGAACGAATCCGATGCGGGGCGCAGCCACTTGTTCGGGAAGCGGCTCGGGATCGATGCCGACAAGCACATCGCGATGAAGTGCGATGTCCTCCACCGTGCGTGCATAGAAGCCGACGGCATCGCACGAGCTGGACGATTCCATCACGCCTGAGCAGCGCACGTCGCCGAACGTGGGACGATAGGCGAACACGCCGCAGAACGATCCGGGCTTGATCGTCGATCCCGTGGTCTGCGTCGCGAGGGCGAGTGGCACCATGAAGTCGGCCACGGCGGCGGCCGATCCGCTCGATGAACCCCCTGGAGTGCGTGTCGCGTCGAACGGATTGCGCGTCTTACCCGGATAGTTGACCGCGAACTCCGCAGTCACGGTCTTGCCCATGACAACACCGCCCGCCTTGCGACCCATCGCAACACACGCGGCGTCGCGTTGGGGTCGGTGTCCGGCGTAAATCGGAGAGCCGTAGGCGGTCGGCATATCGAACGTATCGATGATGTCCTTCACGCCGAACGGAACGCCGCTCAGCGGACCTGACGCGCCGCGCTTATCGAGCGCGCGCGCCTGCGCGATCGCCAGCTCCGGATCCAGGAATTCCCAAGCCTGCACTTTGGGCTCGCGCTCGGCGATATGCTCCAGACACGCGCGCGTAACCGCTTCGCACGTCGTGCGGCCGCTTTGGATTGCGGATGCGATTTCGACCGCGGTCCATTCGTTTGGCTTCATTTATTCTGACAGATCATCGGTTCGATCAATGTTCCCGAAACAGTCGTCCGCCTCCGGGCACTGCGCTCTTGTCGCCGACGAGGCGCATCATTTTCCACATCGAAGCGGAATTGCTCGTGACGACCGGTTTGCCCAGTTTCTTTTCGAGCGACTCGATGATGTCGAGCGTTCCGAAGTTCGTGCAGCTGATGAAGATGGCCTGCGCGTCGGGCCGGTCGACGCTCGTGACGAGCGCTTCGACGTCCTCGGCTTTGACGCTGGAATGCGCCTGCGTGCCAAGTCCTTTGATCGCCAGCACCTCGAAACCCGTTTTCCCGAGGAAGTCGCGCAGCTTGTCGTTCAGCCACGGTTCGTAGGGCGAAGCGACGCAGAGTTTCTTCGCATCGAATGCACGCAGCGCGTCCGTGACGCCGACGATCGTAGTGGTCCCGGGTATGCCCGTCGCTTCCTTGATCTCATTCGTAAGTTGCTGGTCGTATCCCGGCCCCTTGATAAAGCCTCCGCCGGTGCATCCGTAGCAGATCACATCGACTTTTGCATGCGCGAGCAGCTTGGCCGCGGCCGGCACCTGCGTCCCCATCCAGATGACGTTCTCCTCGGTGTCGGCGGTGTGTGAGATACGCATCGTATGCACCGACGTGCCGTTGCCTGCCATGCGCTGCGTTTCGTATTCCATCATCGTGTTCCACGACGGGACAATAATTCCCAGCTTATGTCTCATGAGACCTCCATAGATCTACCTGTAGCGGCGCAAGCCGCTTAAGCGTGCCGTTGCGCCCGGAGGCGTAGCGAAGCTGCGCCGAAGGAGCGGCGTGGACGTTTCAGTTCACTCCGCTTTGAGTCCTGTGTCGTGCACGATCTTGCCCCACTTCGCAACGTCCTTGCGGATGAGCTCCGCGAAACCCGCCGGTGTATCGCGATAGGGGTCCGTACCCTGCTTTGCCATCTGCTCGCGCAGCTCGCGCGTTTGCTGCAGTCGTTCGACGTCAGCGTTCAGCTTGTTGACGACAGCCGCGGGTGTTCCGGCCGGGGCCAGCAGGCCGATCCACACGACAGCTTCGTAACCCTTCAGTCCCGCTGCCTCGTCGACGGTCGGATACTCCGGCGCGAGCGGTGTGCGTTGCGCGGTGGTCACCGCCAGTATCCTTAACTTGCCGGCCTTCGCGTGTGGGAGGGAAGGGGGGAGGCTGGTCGAAAGCACCGGCACCTGTCCGCCGAGTGTCGCGACCGTCGACGGGCCGGACCCGTTGTAAGGTACCGCGAGCATCTTGATGCCCGCCATCGAGAGGAACAGCTCCATGCCGACGTGCATGAGCGTTCCGTTGCCTGCGTGCGCATAGCTCACGTCGCCGGGTTTTGTCTTCGCGAGCGCGACGAGCTCGCGCACCGATTTGACCGGAAGAGACGGGTGAACGGCAATCACGTCCGCCTGCAGCGCAGCGGGAGTGACCGGCGTGAACGCTTTGATCGTGTCGTAGGGCAACTTGGAGTATAGCGACGCGTTGATCGAATGCGTCACGGAGACCATGATCAACGTATAGCCGTCGGGTGGCGCCTTCGCGAGCGTATCGGTGGCGATCGTGCCGCCGGCGCCGGGCCGGTTATCGACAATGAACGATTGCCCGACTGAATCGGTGAGGCGCTGCGCGTAGATGCGCGCGACGATATCGATGCCGCCGCCGGGCGCGAAGCCGACGAGGATGCGAACTGGTTTGACTGGATAGGCAGGAGTTGCCGGCGCCTGTGCCAAAGCACTTCCCGCCAGCAGGACAGCGATCGAGCCTGCAGCACAGCCGAGATTTTTCATTGCGACTCCCCGATTTGGGACAGGCGATTGTTTTTTTGCGCTGTCCGCACGCGTCACGACTAGCTTTTAGCATAAACAATAACGCATGTTCGCGCGTGGGGTGTGAAGGTGTTTCGCTTGTGATTGGGCGTCGGGTCTGATAGAAGCCATGTCGAAAATCCATTGGCGCGAGCTGAGCACGGTCGTCCGCAGTCGAAGTCGTCTCGCGATCGGGACGCTCGGCGCTTTGGCGGCACCTATTTTCGAAAGGCTTTGAAGGATGATCAACGCTGCAATCGTCGGCCTTGGCCGCTGGGGTAAGAACCTCGTCAACTCGGTGCAGGGGAAGAGCAGTAAGCTGCGATTCGTCCAATGTGTCGTCAGGCGACCGGAACCCGCGCGCGAGTTTGCCACGCAACAAGGTCTCGAGCTGTCGACGGATTTCGAACGCATGCTCCGCGACCCGCGAATTCAGGCGGTCGTGCTCGCTACGCCACACTCGCTGCACACGCCACAGATCGTTGCCGCTGCTGCGGCCGGCAAGGCGGTTTTCTGCGAGAAGCCTCTCGCGCTCAACAAGGCCGATGCCGAACTCGCTGTTCAGGCCTGCGGGCGCGCCGGCGTGCCGCTCGGCCTCGGACACGACAAGCGCTTCTGGGGCTCGATGCACGAGCTGAGACGCGTGGCGGCTAGCGGCGATCTCGGAGATATCCTTCATCTCGAAGGCCACTTCAGTAACGAAAGCACGCGCAGGTATTACGAAGGGTGGCGCGGCGGTGATCAGGACGCGCCGGGCGGCGGGCTCACGGCGACAGGCATACACATTCTCGACGCGTTCGTCGCCGTCGCCGGTTCAGTGCATACAGTGCACGCGCACGTCATCTCGCATCCACCTGCGCCCGAGCCGGTCGATACGCTGTCCGTGTTCCTCGAATTCTCGAACAAGGTGAGCGGGGTGTTGTGCGGCGTGCGCACGACGCCGCAGTACTGGCGCGTACACGTGTTCGGCAAAGAGGGTTCGGTCGAAGCGATGGGTCCAAACCATCTGACGGTGCGAAAGACCAACGCTCAACCGGAAAACTTCACCTTCGAGCCCGTAGACTCACTGCGCCTGGAGCTCGAAACATTCGCGGATGCCGTTGCGGGTGGCGCCGCGTATCCGATCACGCCTCAGCAGATGATCGACGGCGTCGCTGCACTGGAAGCGACGATCAGGTCGATGGAGTCGGGTGGCAAGGTGGCCGTAGCGCCCTGAGGAACGCACAAAAAAGCAAAGCATCACGCCAAGGACGCAAAGGAACAACAGTCGTTTTTTGACATCCGCTTGCCTCGCCACCAACGGGACGTGATGAGCTCACGAAGGTTTTCGTAGTCTTTGAAGCGCTCTGCTATTCGTTGTCCTTGGCGTCCGCGCTTGTTCCTTAGCGTCCCTTAATTCTGCTGTGGCTTTTGGTGTAACGATTTTTCGCCCGCCGGCAGCCACTCGCGCAGCGCGCGGACGCGGCATCCCGCCTTCTCCAGCGCTTCGCGCACTGCGCGCACGATCGTAGGAGCGCCAGGCGTATCGCCGTGGCAGCAGATGGTCTGCACGGAGATCGCGATCTGCTGTCCGTCCATCGTGGGTACCCTTCCCTCCGTCGCCATCAGCACGGCCTGCGCCGCTGCGCGCCGAGGATCCTCGATGAGCGAGCCCTTCAGCTTGCGGGACAGGAGCGTGCCGTCGGCGTTGTATGCCCGATCCGCAAAACCTTCGGACGCTACGCGCAGGCCCATCTTCCTTGCCTGCGCATCGCATTTGCCGGATGCGAGTGCCATCATGATCAACTCGCCGCCCGAATCCCGAGTCGCTTCGGCAATCGCACGCACCAGTGCGTCGTCTTTCTCGAGCATGTTGTAGAGGACACCGTGCGCTTTCACGTGCTGGAGGTCGTTGCCCGCCGCGCGGACGAATTCGCGCAGCGCACCGGTCTGGTAACAGACGTAATCTTTCAGCTCCTGCGGCGAGACGTCCATGACGCGCCTTCCGAATCCCATCAGGTCTGGGAGCGAAGGATGAGAGCCGATGGCAACGTTATGCTCGAGCGCGAGCCTCACGGTTTCGCGCATCACGTGCGGGTCGCCGCCATGGAAACCGCACGCGACGCTGGCTGAAGTGATGAATGGCATGATCTCTTCGTCCGCACCCAGCGTCCAGCGCCCGTAGCTCTCGCCCATATCGCAGTTGAGGTCGATGTCCGTAGTCATGACGTCACTCCTTTGCCTTGGCGCTCAGGTCCGATTCGAGCAGGGCTCGATGCTCCTGCAAAAGCCGGTGAGCTTCATCGACGCCGACTGCGCGAAAGCGCAGTGAACGGCCGGGTTTGAGCTGGCCGACGCGCCCGATATCGAACGAGCACACCGTGGCCAGTTTCGTGTAGCCACCTGTCGATTGCCGATCCACGAGCAATATGATCGGCTGACCATCGCCTGCGACCTGCACCGAGCCGAGTGCGATGCCATCGGAGATGATGTCATGCCCACGCAAGTGCGGCACGCGCTCGCCGCGCAGCCGCGCACCCATGCGATCGGACTGCGGCAGCATTTCGTACGAGTTGTTCAGAAACGCAGCGACACCGGCTTCCGTGAAGCGATCGGCCTGCGGGCCGAGCACCACTCGGACCTCAGGTGCAGTCGCATAGTCTGGCACGCGGTCACTCGCAACGCGCCACGCCCGCGGCAGAAGCGCCGGCAGCAGGGACACGCGATCGTCTTTGCGCAGCGCCCGTCCTTCGAGGCCGCCGAGTCCGCCCCGAAGATAAGTTGAGCGCGAACCCAGCACTGCAGTCACATCGAGACCGCCGGAGAATGCGATGTAGCTGCGCACGCCCACACGTGCGGCGCCGAGTTTCACCACATCGCCGGATTTAACTATCAAGGTACTCCAGCGCGGCGCCTCGGAGCCATTGATCGTCACCGGCATCTCTGCGCCCGTCACTGCGATTGCACACGCAACGTGAACCTGAAAACGCGCGCCCATCACGGTGCACTCGAGCGCAGCTGCGGAGTCGCCGTTACCCACGAGCCGGTTTGCGAGCACGAAGGCATGTCCGTCGACGGGTCCGGATGGGGGGATTCCGTAACGCAGTTGCCCAAAGCGGCCGAGGTCCTGCACGGTCGTTTGCGGCCCGCCATCGAGAATCACGATCATGCGATCACCGGCCGGTACTTTTGTGCAGCAACCGCGGCAGCGACGCGATCGTACTCGCGCCGGTCCACGGGTCGAAAGCGCAGCCGGTCACCTGGACGCAGCAGTATCGGCTCGGCGACGCCGCGGTCGTAAATGGCAACGGGTGTGCGCCCCAGCACCCAGAAGCCGCCCGGACTTTCGACTGCGTAAATACACGATTGCGTGCCGCCGATTCCGACGCTGCCTGGCGCCGTATGAGTTCGCGGCGTCTCCAGGCGAGGAATGACGAGGCGCTCCGGCGTTCCGGTCAGGTACGGCTGTCCGGGCGCAAAACCGATGAAATACACGAGATATTCGGCACCGGTATGCAGCGCGATCACCTCGGCTGTAGTGAGCTCGAGCCGTTGGGCTACAGCATCGAGATCGAAACCTAACTCGGGGTCGTCGTAGCAGCACGGCAGCTCCACCAGACGGGATGGCGGCACAGGCGCGCTTCCAGCTTGCGGCAGCAGCGCCGTGATGGAATCGCAAAGCGCCAGATATCCGATCGCACGCGGGTCGTAATAGACGAGCAGTGAGCGAAAAGCCGGCACGGTCTCGACGACGCCTGTGACGTTTTGCGAGATGAGCATCTCGAGCGTACGCAGACGCATGCTGAGCTCGACGCCGATCTCGCCGTCGAGCTCCACCAGCACGGCGAGATCGCCGGCCGGATGAAACGCAAGGCTCACAGGGCTGACAGCGCTGAGTTCGGCAGGTCGGTGATGAACATGTGCCCGGGACTGTGCGTGATCATGAAAGGCGGCTTCGAGGCGAGCGCCACCGCCTGCGGTGTGACGCCGCATGCCCAGAACACCGGTATGTCCCCCGACGCCATGTGTTGCGCATCGCCGTAATGCGGCTTTTGCACGTCCGTAATGCCGATGGCTGCCGGATCGCCGATGTGGACCGGCGCACCGTGAGCCCCCGGAAAGCGTGCGCTGGCAGTCACCGCTTTGGAGAGGTCACCTGGCCGTATCGGTCGCATGGACACCACCATTGGCCCGTGAAAGACGCCTGCGGGGCGGCATTCGATATTGGTTCGCCACATCGCAACGGCTTTCTCGTTCTCGAGGTGCCAGAGCCGAACGCCCGCCTGCACCATCGCCTGCTCGAACGTGAATGAACAGCCCAGAAGAAATGCGACGAGGTCATCACGCCAGTACGCTGTCGCATCCGTTACCTCATCCACGACTTCGCCGTGCTTGTAGATGCGGTACTTCACGATATCGGTTCGAAGATCTGCGCCCGGCGCGACGCCTTTCGGCTCTGCGCTGCCTGCATCGGTGACTTCGAGCAGCGGACAGGAACGAGGATTGCGCTGGCAGAACAGGAGAAAATCGTACGCCTGCTCTTTCGGAAGCACGGCGAGATTTGCCTGCACGTAATCGGGAGCAAGCCCCGCGGTCGTGCGCGTGAGCTTGCCGCCGCGGATCGCGGCCCGTAATTCTTTTGGATGTCGAACGTCGATGGACATGAGTCGATTGTACTGCAGCATCAACTGCGGAAGACGAAAGCGAAAACCGAACACACTGCACGGGTTTGCGCCATATCTGTTCCCCGCAGGTCCATGTGTGCCCTGCGCTCTCAAATAGAATAGGTGAAACCTTCAGCGGAGATTCGGCATGCGCGCAGTTGTCTTGAGAGAGTTCGGTCCTCCTGAAAACCTGAAGTGGGAGAGCGTGCCGACGCCCGAGCCTCAGGCCGATGAAGTACTTCTGCGTGTGGGCGCGGTCAGCGTCGATCTCTTTCAAATGGAATTTCGCAGCGGCCGCGCGCTGCCGCAGGCCACACTTCCGCGAATCATAGGCAATGGACCCGCTGGTGTAGTGGAGGCGTTAGGGCAGGGCGTGCAAGGCGTTCAGACCGGTCAGCGCGTCGTCGTTGCAAACAATGTCAGTTGCGGCAATTGCAGATACTGCCGCCTCGGCCGCGAGACATTGTGTGCCGGCCTCAACAATCATCGGGGCGGAATGATCGGCGCGCACCGGGACGGAGGCTATGCAGAATTCGTCACCGTTCCAGCGCGGAATGTCGTGCCGCTACCCGACTCGATCTCCTTCGAGCAGGCCTGCCTCATACCGAACACGATCGGTCCGGTGGTGAAGGCGTGCGCGGGCCGTGCCGGTATTCGCGCTGGAGAGAACGTGCTCATCGTCGGTGCGGGAGGGGGCATGGGCGTGCACGCAGTGCAGGCGGCGCGCGCATGTGGCGGACGCGTGATTGCAGCGATCCGCTCGACGCGCGTGGCGCAGGCGGTTCGGGACTCGGGTGCAGATGCGACGATCTCGACTCGAGAAGCGGATTGGTGCGATCAGGTGCGCGCCCTTACGGATGGGTGGGGCGCAGATGTCGTGCTCGATTTCGTAGCGACTCGCGATACGCTCAGCGCGAGCCTCAGTGTGCTTGCCCCTGCGGGGCGGCTCGTGATCATGGGGTACTTCCCGCGAGGCAGCATTCTCGAGACGCCGACGTGGGTGTTCACCGAGGAGCGAACGATTACCGGAAACCGCTCCGCAGGCCGGCAGGATGTGGCGGACGCGGTTTCACTCATCCACAACGGGCGCATCAAGCCGATGGTGAGCAGAGTAGTTCCGTTGAAAGATGCTGCGCTCGCGCACAAGGCATTCGAAGCCGGCGAGATCGTAGGACGGGCGGTGCTGGTGATTTGACCCGTGTTCATTTGCGACCGAACGCGATGACGAAGCAATCGCGTGGCACGCGCCGCCTACTGACTGTGATACAGCTCGGCACCCTTGACGACGCGCGTCCATTTCTCGAGCTCCGCCTTGATCCAGGCGCCGAATGCTTCAGGCGTGCTGCCGACAGGATCGGCCCCGAGCGCTGCTAGACGCTCGCGGACGTCGGGCGCTGCGAGCCCGCGCGCGACATCACGCTGCGTCTTTTGAACGATGTCCTGCGGTGTGCCCGCGGGTGCGACGAGCCCGCCCCAACCGGTCGAAATCACGCCCGGAAATCCCGACTCGGCCATCGTCGGCGTATCGGGAAATGCCGGCGAGCGCTTTTCACCCGCGAGCGCGAGGAGTCGCAGCCGGCCGGATTTGACGAACGGCGCTACGCCGGCAGACGGCGAAAACATCAGCGCGACCTGTCCGCCGACGAGCTCAGTGATCGACGGCGTCTCACCTTTATAAGGGACGTGCAGCATCTTCAACTTCGCTTCGAGCCGGAAGAGCTCAGTCGTGAGGTGCGTCTGATTGCCCACGCCGAACGAGCCGTACAGGAGCTCGCCGGGACGCGCACGCGCGAGTGCGACCAGCTCCTTCACGGAATGCACCGGCAGGTACGGGTTGATCACGAGTGCCATCTGATTGGTGACCGTCTGAGTGACCGGGACGAAATCGCGCAAGGTGTCGTACGGAAGTGTTTTGTACACCGACGGATTGATCGTCAGGACAGACGTAAAACCGTACAGGTAGGTGTAGCCGTCCGGTTTCGACTTGACCACCGCCTCACTGCCGATGATGCCGTTCGCTCCCGCACGATTGTCCACGATGACCTGTTGCCCCCACAGTTCGGTCAGCTTCGCGGCTACGGCACGCGCGACCACGTCAGTGCCGCCGCCTCCGGGCTGCGGCAGGACGATGCGCACTACACGGTTCGGATAATCCGCGGCGGCCGGTTTCGGCTGCGCAATCGCTGGAGCAGAAGAAAAGGCTGCGATCGTGATCGGCACCAGACATGACGCTGTCAAAACTTTCATGCGCTCCTCTTTCGTATGGTTGCAATGCCATCGCATCACGAGTGGATTCGATGCTAGCACGGCGCGCGAGCGGGGTGGAACCGAGGCTCTTCACACGATTGTGTTTCAGGGTGCGACTGCTGTAAATTTCCGGGGCCCGCCGATTGGCTCTCCATACGAAGGAACTGATGATGTCGTTGAACGGTACGTGGATCGATCATTTTCCAGAAAACTACAGCTGGTCCAACGCAGCGCTCGTCTGCAAGGGCATGGCGCCGTACGGTGCAGTCGCGATCGAGGAGATCGATCGCATCGGCGAACGCCTGAAGGCGCGGGCGAGCGAGCCGCAGGCGTGGTGGGAGGAGTGGTCAACGATGGCGAGTCGCCTGGAGAAGCAGGCTGATGCTGCGGCAGACGAGGGACGCCAGATGACGGCCGGCAACTACTACATCCGTGCCGGCAACTACTACTTTACCGGCGAGCGCTTCATACCGCCGGGCGACGCGAAGCTTGCGATGTATCAGAAGGCGCTGCGCTGTTTCCACGCGGGTTTCGAGCGCCGCCATCGCAACATCGAGCGCGTCGACGTGCCGTATCAAGGCTCCGCGCTTGCGGCCTATTTCATGAAAGCGCCCGGCGTATCGTCGAAGGCACCGACGGTCGTTCTCTTCAACGGCATGGACAACTGCAAGGAAATGAGCGTGCTCTTCGCGGGACTGGAGTTCGCCGCGCGCGGCATGCATACGCTCGCGATCGACGGTCCGGGCCAGGGCGAGTCGCTGCGTCTGCGTAACATACACACGCGCTACGATTACGAAGTTGCAGGGAGCGCGGCCTACGACTACGTCGCATCGCGTCCCGATGTAGATACGAAGAAGGTTACGGTCATGGGATACAGCTTCGGCGGCTACTATGCCCCGCGCATCGTTGCCTTCGACAAGCGATTCGCTGCATGCGTCGCGTTCGGAGCGATGCACGCTAGCATTTACGAGTGGGTGCTCAAGATCAAGACTGTGACGCAAAGCGATTCTTCGAAAAGCGCGCAATCCGCGTTTCAGGTACCGTGGGTATTCGGTGCGAAAGACATTGATGAAGCGCTCGAGATGTCCAAGCGGTTCAACCTCGAGGGTGTCGCGCAGCGGATCGAGTGTCCCGTGCTGGTGGCGCACGGCGACAAGGATCGCATCGTTCCGCTCGATTCCGCCCGCATCCTTTACGAGATGGTCGGCTCGAAGCGCAAGACGTATAAGGTATTCACTGTCGACGAGGGTGGCGCCGAGCATTGTCAGGTCGACAATCGCCAGGTGGGCGTCGATTACATCGCCGACTGGATCTCAGCGAATACGTGAAGTGACGCGGGTCGTATCAACGCCGCAGGAATTGCGAAAATCGGGCTCGCGTGATGCATGGCGTCGCGCCGAATTCGTTTCAGAGCAGCGCGCTGTGCGAATCGGTGCAACGTGCCGCTATTACCACGACCATCAATGGATCGTTTGCACGGTCGCAGTGAAGACGTACCCCGCGCCTCGCTCGGTTCGGATCAGCTGTTGACGCGTGCCGGGCGGTTCGATCTTTTTGCGCAAGCGACCCACCTGAACGTCGATCGCACGATCGTAGACTTCATCGTTGTGAAGGCGCGACAAGTCGAGCAGCTGCTCGCGCGAGAGCACCCGCTGCGGCGCTGCGAGGAATGCTGCCAGCAGATTGAACTCGTTGTTGGTGAGCGCGACAGCGTCTCCGCCGGGCGTTGTTAAACGCCGCAATCGCACGCTCAACTCCCATCCGGCGAAGCGGAAGGCGCGGATTCTCGCAAGACCGTCCGCCACCGTCTCCTGTGCGCGCGAGCGCCGGAGCAGCGCACGGATGCGCGCGAGCAGCTCACGCGGTGAAAACGGTTTGGTCAGGTAATCGTCCGCGCCGAGCTCGAGCCCCATCACGCGGTCGGCTTCGTCTTTGCGTCCGGTCAGCATGATGATCGGCAGGTCCGAATCGCCGCGCAGCCTGCGCGCGATCTGCATGCCATCCTCGCCCGGCAACTTCAAGTCGAGGATGAGCAGATCGATCGTTTCACGGGCCATCACATCTGCGATTCCTTTTCCGCCGTCGAGCGCCGTGACGCGAATTTCATTGTCGTCGAGATAGTCCGCGATCATCTGGCGCATCGAGGGGTCGTCGTCGACGACGAGGACGTGGACCGTGGTCGCAGGGGCTGCTGTGGTTTGGCTCGGGTTCATAGCTCGGGACCTCGGTCGAAGGAAACATCCAGCCACACACTGTTGGTGCAGTATTGCACGGAAACTCGCCCCGGTGCCGCGAATGTGTCAGTTGTCATTTTGAACTGCAAAACGTACACATTCGCGCGGCTTCAAAAGCTTACATTTTTCTGAACGGCACAGGCTCGTCCATCAGAAGGTCATGGTATGCGCCGCGTGTCCCAAAGGAACTCGGTGCATCGCAACGGTTATATCCTCCTGGTCGAATCGGACGACCTCATTCGAGAGCTGCTGGAATGTTGGCTTGGAGATGCGGGCTACGCCGTTGTGATCGGCAACTGCTGCGCGACGCCCGTTCCCGACGAGGTCCCGCGTCTGGTCATCGCCGATGTTCCCAGTCCGCTCGCCGCCGAGGCCGCAATTCGCTCACTGCAGGCGGTGTATGCTGCGCCTGTGCTCGTGCTCTCGGCGAGGTTCCGGCGCGGTCTCGGAAATTCCATGGACGTCGCGCACCGCCTCGGCGTCAGGCAAGTGCTTCCCAAACCCTTCACGCGCAAAGAACTTCTGAGCGCAGTGCGCGAAGCGATCGGAGATTCAGCGGCAGAGCTATGACGAAAGACACCTCACGCGACCCGTGAACGCCGATCGAACATGATGAGGTTCTTTCGATTCTCCCCTTCCAGGCTGGCGCTCAGTTACATCGTGCTCAGCGTGCTGGTGCTCGCCTTGTTTGCGGTTCCGCTTTGGTACATGTGGAGCGTGAACATCTCGACTTTCAGGGCGTATGTCGATGGCGAGCACATGCAGCGGATGGTGGACATATTCGACCGCGAAGGGCCGCAGGCGCTTGCAGCCGCGATCGACTCACAGGTGGGACGTGAACCTGGCGACGAGATCATGGTGCTCGCGGACGCGTCCAAAGTGCGGCTCGCCGGCAACTTGCCTGCCTGGCCTGCCGAGGTGCCTGATTCCCCCGGAACGTATGGACTTGCGCTCGACCTGGGCGGTTCCTCGATGCGCGTGGTCGCTTCGCACGTCAGCTTGCCCGGCGGTCATCACTTTCTCATCGGCCGCGAAAGCGCGCGCTTCCAGTCGCTTACGGATTACTTCTGGTATGGCATTGCAGGCGCTACGGGAATCGTGCTGGTGCTGGGCGCTGCGGTCGGATGGATGAGCCGCCGTGCGCTTCTTTCGGAAGTGCAGGAGATCAGCCGCACTGCGTCGGCTATCGTCGACGGCGATCTCTCACGCCGGCTGGCAACGCGTGACGGATCGTCCGCGCTCGATACGCTCGCAGGCACGGTCAACGGAATGCTCGAGCGGCTGGCGAGTCAAAACGTGCAATTGGAAGACGAGGTCGCGGTGCGTCGCCAGGCTGAGCAGGCGCTCCATCGCGCTCACGACACTCTGGAAGAGCTTGTCCAGCAACGCACCGCGCAGCTCGCGCGGGCGAACGAGTCTCTACGCCGCAGCGAGGCTTTCCTCGCCGAAGGACAGAGAATCAGCCGCACCGGAAGCTGGGGCTGGGATCTTTCCACCGGCAAAGTGATCTGGTCGGAAGAACAACATCGCCTGCTCGGCTTCGAGTCAGGCGAGGTCGAGCCCACCGTCAGCGCGTTCTTGAACGCGGTTCACCCAGACGATCGATCGGCCATCCAGCAAAAGCTTGAAGAAGCCATGCGTGAGAAGCGCAGCTATGCGATCGACTATCGCGTCGTCTTGCGCGACGGGACGGTCAGACATATGCGCAGTGTGGGGCGAAGCGTTCAGCGCGAATCCGACAACGTCGAAGAATACATCGGCGTCACGACGGACGTTACGGAGCGCAGACGTGCCGAAGACGAGCTGCGCAGGCAAAAAGCGCATCTCGACGAGCTGTTCGATCTCGCGCCGGATGCGATCGTTCTCACAGACCTGAGCGGTCCGTCCATTATCCGGGTGAACCATGAGTTCACGCGGATGTTCGGCTATACCGCAGACGAAGCGGTCGGGCATCGGCTTCGTACTTTAATTGCACCAGACGAGCTGCGTCCGGCTAACCTGACACAGGATCCTGAGCTGCTGGCGGGTCAACGCGTTGAACGCGAGGTCGTCCGCCGACGCAAGGACGGCACACGCTTCCACGCGCACATCACGGCTGCGCGTATCCTTTTCGAGGATGTCCAGGACGCAGCCTATGTAACCTATCGCGACATCAGCGAGCGCAAGCGGGCCGAGGCATTACTGGCGGGAGAGAATCGAGTCCTCGAGATGATCGCAAAGGGCAGCCCTCTCGAGGCCACGTTAGACAGCCTTTGCCGCCTGATGGAAGAAGTATTCTGCGGTTGTCTCGCATCGATTATTCTGATCGATCCCGACGGGCGTCTTCGTCATGGCGCTGCGCCGAGCCTTCCCGAAAGCTACACCGCCGCCTTCGAGGGATCGGCCGTGGGTGCGTGCAGCGGGCCTTGCGGAGTCGCAGCGTACCGCCGGGAAGCAGTCATCGTGTCGGATATCGAGACTTATCCTTACTGGGACCACTATAGAAGCGTCGCCGCGGCACACGGGCTGAAGGCCTGCTGGTCGACGCCGGTATTTTCCTCGGACGCGAAGGTGTTGGGGACGTTCGCCATTTTTTACGGCCAACCGCGCAGTCCCAACGCGCAGGAACAGAACACGATCCAGCAGTTCTCGCATCTGGCCAGTATCGTCATCGAGCGCACCGAGGCCGTTAATGCGCTGCGGCGCTCGGACGAGCGGTTCGCGCTTGCCGTCGCAGCGTCCATGGACGGCATCTGGGAATGGGACCTCGTGAAGAACGAGATGTTCCTCTCGGAACGCACGCAGCGCATTTACGGTCTGGAGCCGGGCGTCACCGTGAGGCCGCGTGCCGAATGGCTTGCGATGATCAAGATGCATCCTGATGACGTGGAAGCGCAGCTGCGAACGATCGACGACTATCTTGCGGGCTCGCGGCCGACATATGAGGGCGAGTGGCGGGTGCGCCACGCAGACGGCGTGTATCGCTGGGTCAGACTCCGTGGCCTGTGCGTCCGTGATGCAGCCGGGCGCCCGATTCGCATGGCGGGCTCGGTGAGCGACATCAATACGCGAAAATGCGCAGAGGAGGCACTCCGCGCGTCGGAGCAGCGCTACGTGCTCGCAATGGGCGCCGCCGGCGAAGGCCATTGGGATTGGAACATCGTTACCGATGAGTATTACGCTTCGCCGCGGATGCTCGAGATGTACGGGTTCGCCCCCGGAACGATATTCAGCGATCGCACAGAGTTCCTTCGCAGGTTCCCATTTCATCCCGACGATCGGCCCAAGTGGGAGAAGGCGGCCGCAGCTCACTTCGCCGGAGCGACCGAGCGGTTCGACCTCGAGATACGCATGGTGCCGCGAGGTGATATCCGTTGGATCCATCTGACGGGCATCTGCTCGCGCGACGCATCCGGTACGCCGGTCCGCTGGACAGGATCGGTCACCGACGTCACCGACCGCAAGCGCGTGGAGGAAGCGTTGCTCGAATCAGAGCGCCAGCTGCGCCGTGCTCAGCGCCTCGAGGCGGTGGGCACCCTCGCAGGCGGCATAGCACACGACTTCAACAACATCCTCGGCGCGATCCTCGGCTACGGCGAAATGGCCGTGCGCGATGCGCCGAAAGGGAGTCGGTTGCGTCGCGATCTCGACAACATCGTGTCCGCCGGTGAGCGGGGGCGTGCGCTCGTCGATCGCATACTCGCGTTCAGCCGCAGCGGTGTCGGGGAGCGGATCGCAGTTCATGTAGAAGCGGTGGTGCGCGAAGCGCTGGATTTGCTCGCCGCCAAGCTGCCGACCGGCATTACGATCGAAGCACGTTTGAACGCCGGGCGCGCGGCCATGCTGGGCGATCCGACGCAAGTGCATCAAGTGCTGATGAATCTTGCGACCAATGGCGTGCAGGCGATGGCTGGCGGCGGCGTGCTGCGCGTGTCGTTGCATGCATCCCGCTTCGACGAGGAGCGTGCGGCAACGATCGGGAGGATTGCGGCTGGCGATTACGTTGTGCTCCAGGTAGCGGACGAAGGCACTGGCATTGCGCCCGATGTGCTGGAACGAATCTTCGATCCGTTTTTTACGACCAAGGACGTAGGTGTGGGCACGGGCCTCGGACTGTCGCTCGTGCACGGCATCGTCACCGAAGTCGGCGGCTCGATCGATGTCGAGAGCACATCCGGAAACGGCAGCGTTTTCACTGTCTATTTCCGTCGCGAAGGCGACGCGAGCGAGAGCACCGAGGACCCACTCAATGCAGTTCCGCTCGGGAAGCGCCAAAAGGTGCTGGTCGTAGACGACGAGGAACCGCTGGTGAATCTCGCCACCCGCGCGCTCGAAGACTTGGGTTACGCGCCGGTCGGCTTCACCTCGAGCACCGCTGCGCTGGAGGCCTTGCGCGCCGAGCCTCACCGATTCGATGCTGTTATCACAGACGAGCGCATGCCGGGACTGTCCGGATCGGCGCTGATCCGCGAAGTCCGGGCGATTCGGAGCTCCATGCCCATCCTGCTGGTGAGCGGTTATGTCGGAGGCATGGTGACGAGCCGTGCCTACAATTCGGGCGCCACGGAAGTGCTCAAAAAACCACTATCCTCGCGCGAGCTTGCCACGACGCTCGCGCGTGTGTTCGAAACGCACTGATGCTAGTCGCTCCTCATCCCGTTACACAGGCGCGCGCGCACTAGATAGCCGCGCCAATCGACCTACCGCTGGGCGAGGTAGGCCTTTGCCTGCTGCAACTCGAGTCTCGCGCCATCGCCCTTTTTCGTAAGCGCGACGAGCTTCGCGTAATAGGTCCGCAGCATTGCTGTTTGTCCAGTCGCAATAAAGGCTGCGACGAGCGGTAGACTGTTTCATCGGATGAAGCAATAATCGCCGGCATGGACAAAATGAACGCCATGGCGACGTTCGTGCGGATTGTCGATAAAGGCAGTCTCACCGCAGCCGCGGCCGGCCTCGACACTTCAGTGCCCTCGGTCGTGCGCTCTCTTGCTGCGCTCGAGAAACATCTGGGCGTTCGGCTCCTGAATCGGACGACTCGACGCATCCATCTGACCGATGAAGGCGCGCAATACCTGGATGGCTGCCGCGCAATCCTGTCTGCCGTGCAGGACATGGAGGTCAGCCTGACGTCGGGTCAGGCGCAGCCCCAGGGGAGGCTTTCTGTGACGGCGTCTGTTTTGTTCGGCCGGCGCTACATCGCGCCCATCGCAACCGAATTCATCCGCCGCTATCCCGAGGTGACGGCAGATCTCTTATTCGTCGATCGCGTCGTCAGCCTCATCGATGAAGGTATCGATGTCGCGGTCCGCATCGGACACTTGCGGGATTCGTCGCTTGTCGCAATCCGCGTCGGCGAAGTACGCCGCGTGGTGTGCGCGAGTCCGCAATATCTACGTCGCCACGGCGCACCCCGCACGCCCGCAGACATTGCGCGTCATCACTGCGTCCGGCACACGGGTCTCGCGCCGCGCAGTGAATGGCATTTCCGCGTTGGCCGGCGTCAAGTGTCGGTCCCGGTGAATGCCGTCGTGACCTGCAATGAAATCGACAGCGCTTTGACTGCTTGCACGAGTGGATTAGGCCTCGGCATGTTTCTGTCGTACCAGGCCGCACCGGCGAGGAAATCGGGCGAGCTCAATTATCTCCTCAAGGAATTCGAAACCGAACCGCTGCCGGTGCACGTCGTATATCCTCATACGAGATTGCTATCCGCCCGGGTTCGCGCTTTCGTAGATGAGTGTGTCGAGAAACTTCGTCAGGTCGGATTTGACTGACGCTTACGTGTTGTTCGGCTGAAGGAGAACGCGATGGAAACCTATAGAGGCGCGTACGTGTGGCTCGCATTCGCAGTTGCTGTGCTCGTTGCACCCGCGGCATGGGCGCAAAGCCATGGCAGCCACATTGCGGTTGCGCCCCAGGATCTCAAGTGGGCTGCGGTTCCGTCGTTGCCACCGGGCGCGCAAATCTCAGTTATAGAAGGTCCGATGAATAAGTCAGTGCCTTTCACCGTGCGTATCAAGTTCCCCGCGAACTACAGACTTCCCGCTCACTGGCATAACAACATCGAGCACATCACGGTACTCTCCGGCACGCTGCATATGGGAATAGGAGATAAATTCGACGCGACCAAAACGACTCCGCTCGCGCCCGGCTGGGTGTCCATCATGCAACCTGCGACCAATCACTTCGCGTGGACGAAAGAGGAGACGATTGCACAGGTTCACGGCATGGGGCCCTGGGAAGTCACTTATGTGAACCCCGCGGACGATCCGCGAAAGAAATAAGCTCACACCGCGCGCGTCACGGAATTCTCCGAGTCATGACGCATTAATCGTATAGGCAATCTGAACTGCCGGGTGCGCTCACGCCGCCTCCCGGTATTTGACACAGGCCCCAAAAGAGCGTCGAATCAGCAGTGCGCCGATTTGATGTTCAGCTTGCGGGCGCGGACGACGAGTCCAATAAATACGGCTAAAGCGTGCTCATGCGAATTCGAGAAGCCCGTTTAGCACAAGCCGAACGGGCTTTTTCATTGCGAGATCGCCATGAGCACACGCGGCTTCACCACACGCATACTTCACTCCGACCGTTCCAAGCCGATCGAGCACGGCGCACTGCACAAGCCTATCCACACGTCTGTTCCTTTCGGCTATAGCGACGCGCGTGAGTTGGCGCGAGTCTTTCAAGGCGAGCAAACGGGTTTCACGTATGCGCGTCAAGGCCAGCCTACAGCTGCGGCTCTCGAGGAGAAGATCACCGCGATGGAGGAGGGTGTCGCGACCGTCGCGTTCGGAACGGGTATGGGCGCTATTGCCTCGACGGTCCTCTCGCTGTTGCGCTCAGGCGACCATCTCGTGTCTAGCCGTTACCTGTTCGGCAATACCAACAGCTTGTTCAGCACCTTCGAACAGATGGGCGTGTCGGTCAGTTTCGTAGATGCTACAGACGTTGCAAATGTAGAGGCTGCGCTGACGCGTAATACGCGGATGGTCTTCGTGGAGACGATTGCCAATCCGCGCACGCAGGTCGCAGATCTCGCGCGAATCGGTGAGTTGTGCAAGCAGCACGACATCGTCTATTTCGTCGACAACACCATGACGTCTCCGTATCTGTTCCTGCCAAAGCGGGTTGGAGCGAGCCTTATCATCAATTCGCTCACGAAGTGCATCGGCGGACACGGCAACGCGCTCGGGGGTGCTGTCACCGACACGGGGCTCTACGACTGGTCGAAGTACGCGAACGTCTACGACACTTACAAGAAAGGGGCGGCTGCGACACGGGGTATCTTGCAGATCCGCAAGAAGGGTTTGCGCGATCTAGGCACCTCGCTCGCGCCCGAAGCGGCACACCATATCGCGGTCGGCGCCGAAACGTTGGCGCTGCGGATGGAACGCACTTGTGCGAACGCACTGAAGCTGGCCGGGTATCTCGAAGCGCATCCCAAGGTGTCCCGCGTCTACTATCCTGGACTCGAAAGTCATCCTCAGCACGAACTTGCCAAGGCGCTCTTTCGCATGGCGGGCGGCCTGTTCGCTTTCGAGCTCAACGCTGACATGGACTGCTTCGACTTCCTCAATAAGCTCAAAGACGTCGTATCGTCGAGCCATCTCGGGGATACGCGTACGCTCGCCATCCCCGTTGCGCACACCATTTTCTACGAAATGGGGGCACGGCGTCGCGCCAGCATGGGAATCGCCGATTCGCTCATTCGCATCTCCACGGGCATTGAAGATATCGAGGATCTGATCGCGGATTTCGGTCAGGCGCTGCGTGTCTGTTGACACGGAGCGGGTAAACACAGACATGCGCGCGGTAGTCGCAGCGTGCGTTTACAGGTTCAGGCAGTCGAGACGCAGGAGCAGCTGATGAGTGGGGGATCTCTAATTTTCGAGGACGATCTTGTTCGCTTTGATCAACTCGGTCCGCTTTACCGTCTCGGCCGCTACGTAACGCTCGAACTCGATGCGGCTGATCAACATAACCCTGCCACCGAGGGTCGCGATGCGTGTCTTGAATTCCGAATCCTGCAGCAGAGCGTCCGTGGCTTTGAACAAAGTTGCGATGATGTCCGTGGGCGTTTTGAGGGGCGCGAAGATGCCAAACCAGTTTCCGGCCTCGTAGCCCGGCAAACCGCTCTCGGCTACAGTCGGCACATCCGGAAGCAAATCCATGCGTTGGGCCCCGGTCACTGCAAGCGCCTTCAGGCGCCGGCTCTGCAGAAAGGGCAGCGCCGAGTTCACGTCGCCTGTCATGAACGGAACGCGTCCGCCGACGACGTCGAGGAACGCCGGGGCGGCACCCTTATAGGGGACGTGCACCATGTCCACTTTACCCATCGCCTTCAGCAGCTCGCTCGCGAGATGGGCTGCACCGCCAGTGCCCGACGACGCGAAATCGATCTTCCCCGGCTCGCGGCGGGCTGTCGCGATCAGTTCGCGAATGGTGTTCGGCGGAAACGACGGATGCGCGACGACCACGAACGGAATGGTAATGAGTGGCGCCACGGCGATGAGGTCGCGCGGACGGTACGAAATCTTTTGCTGAGCTGGATCGATCGCCATATTGCTGCCGTTGCCGACAAGAAGCGTGTAACCGTCGGGAGGCGCATGAATCGTGGCGAGTGTGGCGACAGCACCAGTGCCCCCGGCGCGGTTGTCGACGATAATCTGCTGTCCGAGCCGCTTCGATAATCCGCTCGCGACCAGACGTGCGATCGTGTCGCTCGCTCCGGCTGGCGGGTTGGGCACGATGAGGCGGATGAGCGCGTTCGGATAGCTCTGCGCCGCCGCGCTGTTTGCAAGGGCGAAGCTAGCGGCAAGCGTGATGCATGCGTTCAGGATTAAAGAAAGGCCCGTGGCAGATCTGGTGGAATAAAACATAATGTGGCGAGTCGTGCAAAGACGAGGTGATGACATGACGAACGAAAGAAGACGCAACACGGTCATGGCGCAGGCAGTGAAACTCGTTGTCGTTGCTGCAATGCTTTTGTCGGGACAAACGCCAGCTCTGGCACAGCACGTCTATCCATCGAAACCCATCCGAATCATTTCGCCCTTCGCTCCGGGTGGAGGCAACGACATCATCTGCCGCACCATCGCACCGAGACTCGGCGAAAACGTGAAGCAGCAGGTTATCGTGGACAGCCGGCCGGGCGCCAACGGCATCGTCGGCAGCGAGGCCGCAGCGCGGTCCGCGCCCGATGGCTACACGATCGTACTCGTTCCGAGCGGCCACGCCGTCAACGCGAGTCTATACCGGAAGCTCCCCTATGACTCGATCAAGGACTTCACGCCCATCACCCTTGTTGGCTCGAGTCCGCTCGTCCTCGTCATGCACCCCACGGTTCCGGTGAAGAACGTAAAAGAACTGGTTGCTCTTGCGAGGGCACGGCCCGGCGAGCTCACCTATGCCTCATCGGGCGTTGGCGCTTCGGGGCATCTCGCCGGTGCGTTGTTCGAGACATTGACCGCAACGAAGATGGTGCACATACCCTACAAGGGCATGTCGCTCGCCGCCGCCGATCTAATCGGCGGACAGGTTTCTCTAAGCTTTGGCACCAGTGCGTCGGTAATGCCGCACGTGCGTTCGGGTCGACTACGTGCGCTGGCGACCACGGGTGCGCAGCGCTCTCCCGCCCTTCCTGATATTCCGACGGTCGCAGAGTCAGGCATTCCCGGTTACGAAGCGAGCCTCTGGTACGGTTTCCTCGGTCCCGCCCGGATGCCGGCGGACATCGTACAGCGGCTGAACGCGGAGATCGTCAGCGTGCTGCGGCTGACAGAGGTGCGCGAGCGGCTTGCGAACGAGGGCGTCGACACCCAGTTCAATACACCTGAAGAATTCGCGCGGCTGCTCGCCTCGGACCTCGAGCGCTGGGCCAAGGTGATACAACGCGCCGGCGTGCGAGTGGAATAACAGACCACATCGTTGCGCGTATTCGACGCGCGACGTTAAAACTTTACGTGGCCTCTACCGGAATGCGCCACGTATTGCGGGCATGCTCGGGCGTTGTGATGTCGAACATGTGGCCGCTGGGATCGAGATATTTGCGCTCGGTCATCGGGCCGCGTCCGGAGCCCAGAATTTCTCCGTGATAGACGGCGCCGTTGGCTTCGACTGTTCCCGCTATCTGCTCCATGTCGTCGATGAGAAAGCCCACGTGGTGCAGACCCCTCCGCGTCTCGCCCTTCATATTGATGTTTGAGGGATCGATGATCACCAGGCTCATGTAACCGTCCGAAAGCCCGATCGACGTCTCCGACTGGCGGACGCGCTGCATGCCGAAAGATTGCTCGTAGAACTTCGCGGTCTTCTCCATATCCTCGACTACCATCGCTATGTGCCGCAGCTTTGCCATCGAAATACTCCTTGTCTGAAGTGGGTCCTACTCGGCTTTGATCCCGGCGCTCCTGATCACCTTACCCCATTTCGCAACCTCGTTCCCGATCTGCGCGGCAAACTGCTCCGGGGTGCTCGATATGACCGTGTATCCGAGGCCGAGAATGCGTTCGCGGGTGTCGGGCTGCGCCACGATGGCGGTGACCTCCTTGTACAGCCGGTGCACGATCGCGGCAGACGTGCCTGCAGGCACCATGACGCCGTTGGGGATCTCCGATTCATGATCGACCAGCCCCTGCTCCGATACCGTGAGCACCTCGGGCATGGACGAAGCGCGTTTTGCCGACGTCACGGCGAGACCCCGCAGCCGCCCGCTCTGGACGTGCTGAACGACAGTGGGCAGCGCCATGTATGCGCTCTGCACCTGATTCGCGAGCACTGCGCCCAGTGCCGGCGCAGCGCCGCTGTACGGCACGGAGACGATATCGACTTTCTCTGTGAGCTTGAGCAGAGCCGCAGAGAGATCCGGAAGGGTGCCCACGCCGGGCGTCGCGATATTGAACTTGCCCGGACTTGCCTTCGCCAGTCTGACCAGGTCGGGAATGCTCTTCACAGGTACTGACGGATGCACAACGATGACTGCCGGCGCGCCCGCCATATTGGTTATGGCGATGAAGCTGCGGTTCGGGTCGTAAGGCGCTTTCGGGTATAGCGCGTGGTTTACCAGGAAGCTCGAGCTCATGATGAGCACCGTATAACCGTCGGGCGCGGCGCTGGCGGCGAGCCCATAACCGATGTTGCCGCCACCGCCCGCGCGATTGTCCGTAATCACCTGTTGCCCAAGCGCGTCGGTGAGCTTTGCCGCGACGATACGAGCGATCACGTCGGTTGCACCACCGGGCGCGAATGGAACGATCAGTCGAACAGGCCGAAGCGGATATTGCGCACACGCAGCGCCGGCGCTCAGCGCAGAGATGAACAGCAGCAGATGGAACGCTGCAGCTGCAGTAGGTTTTCCGCAGTTACGAATGGCAGGTCCCTTAGCGCCAGAAATTTATCAAGCGGATTGCTTCGGACTTTGCGGCAGCGATTCCAGATTCATGACCCAGTCCAGCGCAGAACGACACCAGCTTTGTTTCTTTGGCCGCAGCTCGGATCTCTGGCGTACGGTTCCGACGCGGATACCGAATGTATCCGGATTGCTGACCGCCGCGGTGGCATAGATGGGCGTCCCGCATTCGGGACAAAATCCGTGTGCGCGTTTAGTTCCGCTTTCGGCAGTCTTCACGTAGATCTTGGGTTGCCCGGAGAGAAGCTTGAACAGATGTTTTGGCGCGGGAACTGTCACGCGATATGCAGAGCCGGTCAGCGTCTGGCAATCGGTGCAATGACAGATTCTCACCGCGCCGGGATCTACATCGGCCTCGAACGTGATGTAACCGCAATGACATCCACCTTCAATGTGCATGGCAATCTCCGTCTCACTCTATCGCGCCAGCTTAGTCCAACGTCAGATCGCCGGCGACTCCGCTATTTCTCAATTGGACTCTCGCGCGCGATGTAACCGGATTTCTTCGGACACCGTCCTGCCGGTCACTGCTTCTGCATGCCAGCGTCCTTGGCGACCTTGTCCCACTTCGCGAGGTCGATGGGGATCATCTTGCGAATTTCCGCGGGCGTGCGGATGTCGACCTCCGCACTCTCGGCAGCGAATCGCCGCGCCGTTTCCGGTAGCTGGAGTATCGCCCCGACCTCGGTATTCATCTTGTTGATGACGGCGGCCGGCGTGCCTGCTGTCGTCGCCCACGCCCACCAGATCGCTGCCTCGTACGCCAGCCCGGCCTCGGCGGCGGTGGGCACGTCGGGCAGGCTTGCGAGGCGCTTTGCGGCGCCGACCGCGAGCGGCTTCACCTTTCCTGTGCGCAAAGCTGCATTCGCCGTCGGAAGCGTCGCTACTGCCATGTGCGCCTGGCCTGACATCACGTCGATCAAAGCTGGCGCGCCGCCCTTGTAGAGTGCGATCTCGCCTTTGAAGCCGGCCTGGCTGCGAAACATCGCCGAAACGAAGTGCATGAATCCACCCGCCGAAGCCATGGTGATGTAGTTCTGCTTGGACTTGGCCAGCGCGATCAGGTCCTGCAACGAGTTAACCGGTGCGGCCGGCCCAACGATGATCAAGACGGGTCCGTTGCCGAGCATGGCGACCCAGTCGAAGTCCTTGATCGGGTCGTACGGCAGCTTACGGACCACGGCTGGATTCATCGTAAACGCTGTCGAGGCCATCAGCAGCGTATAGCCATCGGGGTTTGCCCGAGCGACGATCTCGGTGCCAATCATACCTTCGGCGCCCGCGCGGTTGTCGATCACCACCTGACGGCCGAGGCGTTCACCGAGCATGCCGCCGATGTAGCGCGCCATGATGTCGTTGCTGCCGCCCGGCCCCTGCGGCACGATCACGCGGATCGGCCGGACGGGATAATTTACGCCCGCGCTGTCGGACCCGCCTCGCTGCGCCGCTTGAGTGCACGTTGTGAACACGACGATCGAGAGCACTGTCATTGCGAGATACGATTTCATTTCCATCCCCCAAACTCGCTACATCGGATTGCCCCAAAAACGATGGCAATCATACTGCTCGCATCCGACGTACGCCACGAGATCGTTACATCGCTTCGGTACTCGCGATTACACGAAATGGCGTCTGGGGAATGTCTGCGGCAGCAATTGCGTTAAGGTGCGTCAAGCTGACACTCGCCCGCTGCCGGGGCATCAACTCAGCGCTCCTGCGTGATCGGGCTTGACGCTACGACGCTTTCTCTGACGGGCTCGGCTGATTCCTGCTCCCAGAAGCTCGGCAAACGCGCGCGTCTTGCCTGCGCCGGGGGCAACGGGGGGACGGCGCCGTCCACATAGGCTTGTAAAGCCGCCTGTGGAAGCCCGCAGATGCGCGCTGCTTGTTGAATGGTTGCGTATCCTCCCCGTATCATGAGGAGTGCATAATCGAAGTCTGCTTTGATGGTCTCTTCGTTTCGCATGGTCAACTCCATCTCAAAGTTCATCGTAAGGCCGAAGCCGCGCAATGAGGCAAGGCAACGAGCAATTCACGTGTACGGAACTGAAGAGGCGGGGGTGCGCCAGCCTGAAGAACAGGCGGCTCAGACCTTCACGACTTCGGCGGTTCCGCTGCCTTAGAGCGACTGCTCGTTAGGCCGGTGACTTTGCGTCCCCGCCTTTCGGTCGGGTTTGCCCTTTCGGTTCGACACAAAAGTTAATTAGAGCGGAGCAAGTACGCGCACAAGTTCGTCACATGCTGACGCAATACGTCAGTGTTATGGCGTCGTCATCCAGCGACGCCGAGTGATGCTGTGGGGATCATCAACTGTAGACGTCGCGAATGGCACACTCTGTTGGCATACACTTTTCGAAATGTGCCCCGGACATACTCAGCGCTGTCGAGCAGCGCGCCAAGCAGCTCGGTTTTTCAGCAATCGATGCTACTGAATGGCGATCATTGCGAAGCGTGCGGCGACTGACTGCGATTTTGCCGAGCGCCAGGTCGCGGGCTTTGAGGCAGGCACGAAGAAAAATAGCGACGCGTTAGTACGACGTAGGGTTCGGCCAGGCGTCAACCCGGAAAGCGTGGGAACATTTCCTCGTGCTCTTCGCCCCGCACCTTTAGCCTGATTTCCGACGAGGCCACGATGACGAAAAAAAGCGAACGCGCAATGACGAAAAAACCGAAACGGGCGGAAAAGACGGAGCACCTCAAGGCATTCGGCAGGACGTTGCCCATCAGCGGCATCTGGGCAAAGCGCGTCGATCTCCTCGGTATCCAAATACCCGTCGCGGGCATCGCGATCGTAGTGGGGCTCGCGCTCATCGGCGTCACGATCTGGGGCATCATTTTCAGCCGCGCGCCGGCGCACATCACGCAGCACATCGATCACCGCTACGCCGTCGCCGACGGCGAGTTCCTGCGCTCGATGGGCGTATTGCTCGGCCCGCCGCTGCTTCCAGGCAACAAGGTCGATACACTCATCAACGGCGACCAGATCTTTACCGCGATGCTCGAGGCCATCCGCTCTGCAAAGAAGACAATCACGTTCGAGAGCTACATCTACTGGAAAGGCGAAGTCGGCAAGCAGTTCGCTGATGCGCTCGCCGAGCGCGCGCGCAGCGGCGTGAAAGTGCACGTGCTGCTCGACTGGGAGGGAAGCCACAAGATGGACCAGGACTCGCTCAACGAGATGGGCCGGGCTGGAGTCGAGATCATGAAGTACCATCGGCCACAGTGGTTCAGGTACCGGCATCTCAACCACCGCACGCACCGCAAGCTGCTGGTGATCGACGGGCGAATCGGGTTCACCGGCGGGGTCGGCATCGCAGATGAGTGGCGCGGCAACGCACAGGACAAGGACCACTGGCGCGATACTCACTACCGCGTCGACGGCCCGACTGTAGCGCAGCTGCAGGGCGCCTTCGGCGACAACTGGACCCAGGCCACGGGCGCCGTCCTTCACGGCAACGACTACTTTCCGCCGCTCGAACCCAAGGGGTCATTGCCGGCGCAGATGTTCAAGAGCTCGGTCGAAGGCGGCGCAGAAAGTGTTCAGCTCATGTATCTGCTGTCGATTGCCGCCGCGCGGCACACCATCGACCTGTCGATGGCGTATTTCATCCCTGACAGTCACACCATGGACCATATCGTCGCGGCGCTAAAGCGCGGCGTACGCATTCGCATCATCACGCCCGGAAAAGAGACCGATTCCTGGCTGGTGCGCCGCGCCTCGCGCGCTCACTGGGGCCGTATCCTCGAGCAGGGCGGCGAAGTCTATGAATACGAGCCCACCATGTTCCATTGCAAAGTGCTCGTGATCGACAGCTTGTGGACATCGGTTGGCTCGACCAATTTCGACAGCCGCTCCTTTCGCCTCAACGATGAGGCCAACCTCAATGTCTACGACGCTGCCTTCGCGCAGCGCCAGATCGCCGAATTCGAAAACGACCTCAAGCGCGCGCGGCGCATCACCTACGAGGAGTGGAGGAGCCGCCCGTGGTACGAGAAGGCGCTCGAGCACACCGCCGCTTTCTTTGATCCGCAACTCTAGCTCCGTCTTTTCGGCCGTTGAGCAGCGCTCGTTCAGACCCTAAAATCGTTGTGGCGCGCTCTGAGTGCGTCGACCGCGATTCGACGACGCGCGCGAACTGCTGAATACGAGGACGGCCATGCATAAAGCCATTTTCGAGGGGCTCGCCGCCGCGTCGGCATTGCTTTTTGCGTCGGGGGTCTTAGCTGCCGGCGGGTCCTGCATGCCCCGCGCGCTCGCTGCCGCCGAGAAAGCGGCGGGCGAGCGCGTCGCCGCGCGGCTGCTGCCGATGTTGCCTCCGGCCCCGCCGGGCTGGAAAGTCCGCGACCAGGACCGCACTGACATCGCCTCCGGATCATGCCTAGATTCAGCCAGCAAAAAAATGATCCCGCAGCCAGTCAGCGTACTGGTAATCCGCAGCTTCCTGCGCGACGATCCGGCGCCGACGCCCGCTTCCGCAAAGGCCGCTGCTGCGGCTCCAGTCCCGGCCACTCCCGCTGCGGCCGGCGCGGAGGAGCAGGCGCGCGCGCAAGCGCTGGAGCACAGCATTGTCGAGCTGCAGCGCAAGGAAAAGGACGCGACGACGGCGTACCAGGCCGCGCGTCGCGCAGGTGACAGCGAGGGCCAGAAAAAAGCGAGCCAGGAGTTGCGCGAGTACCGTGCCGCCATGAACCCGCCGCGCAAAGAGCTGATGGAGCTTCGCGAAGGCGAGCGCCGGCAGCGGGAGGCCCAAAGCAAGGTGTCTACCGAAGCCGCGTTCGCGCGCGCCGAAGAGGAGCTCGCCAACCGCCGTGTCGCGTCAGTGTCCCTCTTGACCAACTCGGGCCAAATGCAGGTTCGCGGGTCGAAACCGGTATCGGTTGCAGGCGTGCCGCTTGCGTTGCGCCAAGCCAGGGGCGCCACGCATCTCCTGTTCGGAGACTGGAAGCATTTCGGAAACTACGCGGCAAGCCCGTTCGACCTATCTGCGCCGACGACCCGCGTGCAGGACGTGAGCGTGCGCATCCTGGGCAATGACGAGGTGACGACACAGCTACTCGGAAAGATCGACCTGAACGCGGTCCGGTCCGTAATGCAGCGCTGACGCGCTCTTTTTATGCGAGGCATATCATGCATTCGAAAACGTTATCCGTATTCATCGCAGCCGCAGCGCTCGCCGTCTGCGTGACTTCGCTGCACGCGCAGATGCGGCGACAGGCCGGACAGGCAGCCGCCGGTGTGCCCGTCGAAGTCCATCTACAAGTCGGTGCGAGTAAGTACAACGCGAGCGGCACCGGCGAGTGCCGGATGGCCGAGCGGGGAAGCATCTACGGCGTTGCCGCTTCGCAGTTCGCCGTCTCGCACAGCGCAGGCGCAGAGTCCCTGAGCCTGACCCTCTGGCAGCCGAAGAACGGCACGGATATGGTGACGTTGCTCGTCGCCAGTGGCAGCAAGCGCTATGAGGTCGATACGGTCAAGGGCGGCGCAAAGAAAGACGCGAAGGGATCGGCACAAGCCACGGTGCAAAGGAACGGGAGCGGCGCCACGATTACTATCGCAGCGGTGACAGCCGGCGGCGAGAAAATCGCCGGCACAATCAAGTGCGGCGGCCTTACGCCGATCCAGGCGGAAGGCGGCTAGAGAGACTGCTGTGAAATAGCGGCGCTGTTTCTCAAGAGCGCAGAACCTTACCCGGCAACGCCCCACTGTGCTGGCCATTGCAATAAAGCACCTCGCCGTTGACGATGACCTCCGAGATTCCTTCGGCCTTGCAATAGAGGCGGGTGCCGCCCGCCGGCAGATCCTTCACCGGCGTGGGCCGCAGCGGCGAGCTGACCGTGTCTTCGTCGAAAATCACGATGTCGGCCGCCGCTCCGATGCGCAGGCGTCCCCGATCTCTGAAGCCGAAGAAGTCAGCCGGTTCGGACGTGATGCGCTGAATTGCGCGCTCGAGCGTAAGCGCGCGCTTCTCCCGCACCCAATGCCCGAGCAGGTAAGTGGGATATCCGGATTCGCATAGCATGTCGAGATGCGCCCCTGCGTCTGACAGACCGATCAGAGTGCGCGAGTCCTTCAGCATGTCGGCGAGCTGTGCCGGGTCGGTGTTGGCGCGCGGCACGACGAATTTGATTTGCAGATTGTCCGCGACGGCGAGATCGAAGAACACGTCGTTCGGATCCTGATTGCGCTCCTGCGCGATCTCACCGACGGTGCTGCCTTCATATTTCTTGAGCGCGGGATTCTCCACCGACACGGCGATAACGTTCTTCGCCAGCGTGGCCCATTTGCGTCCCTGCTTCAACTCCTGCTTGAACGCTTCGCGAAAGGCGGCATCGGCGTAAATCGCCATCTGTTTTTCGAACGTCGCATCGAAGAGGGGTTTCGCCGCGGTCATTTCGGTGAACTGGAAGGGCCGCCGTAAATTCATGTCGAACATGAACGGCCGCGTCAATATCTGCGGAATGGCGCCGCGGCGAATGAGAGGTTCGATGCGATCGAGGATCGCCATGACGGCGCCCGGCTTCTCGATCAGATTGTTGAGCGACAGCCACGTCACCGGGCGGCAGCTCGCATCGAGCAGGAATT
>JAQGNH010000426.1 GCA_028291945.1 Betaproteobacteria bacterium | reverse complement strand
CTAGTGTACTGACGCGTAAGTTCGTGGTACAAGCGGTTCGTTTTCGTAATCTGCGGGAGACGAATATGGCTTGGCCGATGCCGCGACTGTTATTGACCGTGGAAGAGAACAATCAACTTATCGAATGGACGCGGCGGCACAAGACCTCTCAAGCTTTGGCGTTGCGCTCGCGGATCATTCTGGCCTGCGCGCAGGACGTTGCGAACGACGAAGTGGCGCGGCGACTGGGCGTGAACAAGAAGACGGTTGGCAAATGGCGTAGCCGCTTCGTGGAGCGCCGCCTCGATGGTCTGCTGGATGAGCCGCGGCCGGGAGCGCCGCGCAAGATCGACGACGCAAGGATAGAGCGCTTGATCGCCACCACGCTTAACGAGCGCCCCCGCGGCGCAACACACTGGAGCACACGGACGTTGGCCTCCCAAGCGGGCGTGTCTCAGAGCACGGTAAACCGCGTGTGGCGCGCTTTTGGGCTGCAACCGCACCGCTCGGAGACTTTCAAGCTCTCCACCGATCCGCTGTTCATTGATAAGGTGCGCGACATCGTCGGTTTGTATATCAACCCGCCGCTGAATGCGATCGTATTGAGCGTCGATGAGAAGAGCCAGATTCAGGCACTTGATCGCACGCAGCCGATGCTGCCGCTCGCCCCCGGTGTCGCCGAGCGACGCACGCATGACTACAAACGTCATGGGACCACAACCCTGTTTGCAGCGTTCAATGTGGCCACCGGCAATGTCATTGGTGAGCTGCATCGGCGCCACCGTGCCAAGGAGTTCTTGCAGTTCCTGCGCACCATCGATGCGAACATGCCGGATGAACTCGATCTGCATCTGATCCTGGACAACTACGGCACGCACAAGACTCCCTCGGTCAAGGCTTGGCTTGTCCGTCATCCGCGGTTTCACGTTCATTTCACACCGACTTCCGCATCCTGGCTCAATCAAGTCGAGCGCTGGTTCGCCTTACTGACCCAAAAACAAATCAAACGTGGCAGCCATCGCAGCACCGTTGAGCTGGAACGCGCGATCCGCGACTATCTGGACATCTACAACGAGGATCCTCAGCCGTTAATCTGGACCAAGGGCGCCGATGAGATCCTCGCGAGCATCGCGCGCTTCTGTGAACGAATTTCTGATTCAGCACACTAGCAGTTCGTTGCCGGCCATCGCGCCGGTCAGGATGAACCGGGCATAGCGAACAGTCGACGTGCTTCGGCCGCTTGCGCTTCGAACGAGCGCAGGAGGCGTGTTTCGGGCGCAGGAAAACAGTTGGAGTAACTGACGCCGAGCTGCCTCAGCTGCTTCGCGTCACGCGGAAAAACGCCGTTATTCATCGGCAGAGCAAGGCGGGTGACACCGCTTCTTTTCACAGCCTGCGCAACGCGATCGATGGCCTGCACAAGCTTTGGGTGATTCGTTTGTCCAGCGACGCCCAGCGCGCGCGACATATCACCGGGGCCAACGACAACCAGATCGATGCCCTCGGTTGAAGCGATCGCGTCGATCTGTTCGAGCGCCGACAGCTCCTCGATCATCACCGTCAGCAGAATCTCCCGATTGGATTGCGCCATGTGCTCATCGAGCGGGACCCTGCCGTAATCGGCCGCACGGGTGCTGCCTGCCATGCCGCGATCGCCCAGCGGCGCATAGCGCACGGCCCTGACAGCATCGCGCGCGGCCTGCGCGCTGCTGACGTGCGGAAGATAGATACCCTGCACGCCCATATCCAGCAGCCGGAGAATGAACGCGGGATCGAACCCTGGCGTGCGCACGATGGGCGTAATGCCTACGCGCTCTGCGGCCATGACCATGAGCTGCACGTCACGTAAGTCAAAGCTCGTGTGCTCCATGTCGATGAAGGCCGCGTCGAACCCGGCCAGACCGATGATCTCGACGATTTGCGGGTCCGCTATGCCTCCCACGTGCGCGCCGAGCGCGAGCCCGCCTTCACGCATGACTCGTTTGACGCGGTTCTCTCTCATGTCGTTACCTTTTGTCCCGGGCGGCGCGAGTGCTACCTGGATGCATTTTTGGCTTCATTGGGAAATAGTGCGGCCCACTTCGCGTAACCCGTTTTCATTCGCTTGGCGAGATCGGCGGGCGAGCCCGCTATGACGTCGGCGCCGAAAGTATCCAGGCGTTCTCGCACATCCTGTGTTCGCAAAATTCTGCTGATCTCGCCGTGCAGCTTCGAAATGACGTTTGCAGGCGTATGCGCAGGCGCGACGATGCCATACCAGTTTGCCGCTTCGTATCCCGGGACCGACTCAGCCATTGCAGGCACATCGGGGAGCGCCCGAGTACGAGTAGCACCCGTCACGGCGAGCGCTTTGACCCGGCCAGACTGGATGAGCGGCAGCCCGAGGATCAGATTCGGATAGTACATCTCAACCTGTTTGGTGCTGACGTCTGCCATCGCCTGCGCGTTCACCTTGTACGGAACTTCGGTCACCTTGATTCCGGTCATGGATTTCAGAAGCTCGGCCGCGAGATGGCTCGCCGTCCCCTGGCCGGTGCTCGCGTAGTTGAGAACGCCGGGCCTGGACCGGGCGAGCTCGACGAGCTCTTTCACAGACTTGACGCCAAGCTGCGGGCTCACGACGAGCACCGTCGGCACGTCGATCATCAGCGACACCGGTGCGAAATCCTTGAACGCGTCATAGGGGACGTCGGGCATGAAGACCGGCGTTACGATCAAAGTCGTCGAAGCCATATACAGCGTGTATCCATCGGGATTCGCGCGCGCTGCCATACCTGCGCTGATCGTTCCTGCGGCACCCAGGCGATTTTCAACGATAACCGGCACTGTCCAGCTTTCGCTCAGCTTCGTGCCGATGAGACGCGCCATGGTGTCGGTGGCAGTCCCGGACGAAAAGCCCACGATGATGCGAATCGGCTTACTCGGATAATCCTGAGCGTATGCTTTGGGCAGCACAGTCGAGCAGGCAATCAGCAACACGAGCGCAGCTGTTCTCATTGGACTGCATAGTCTCCGAAGCGTTGTGAGCTCGCCCCGTCGGGGGCAGGCAAACACCTGCTGAAAGTGTAGCGCCTATCCTCCAGTGAAGCGACCTGTCACCGCCGCATTCCCGATGCGCATCACCCGCGCGGCAATCGCGTTTCTTCGAAATCGATTTCGCGCTCTATTTCGTGTAGCACGTCGTCGGAAATGCGCTGCGAGCGCGACAGCGCCAGCAGGCGTTCGCGCTCGGCTGCGAGTGCGGCGCGCTTGCCCTTGAAGTACGGATCGCTGTCATACGACATCAGCCAGCGGTGTGCGGAGGTGTGATGGAGCCGCGCCTCGTAGTCGCGCCTCAAGTGCTCGGCAATGTCAGCGGTCAATACACCCTCGCGTTCGAACCGCTCGATGCGGTGAATCGCGGCCCGTGCGGTCTCCTCGCGTGCGAGCCGCTGTTCCTCGGGCGCATCGGCGTCGCCGCGGATCCTCAGTGCGCGCATCAACGGCGCCAGCGTGAGGCCCGGGATCACCAGCGTGAGGAGCGTAACCACAAAGGTGAGCACGATCAGCTGGTCGCGAAACGGAAAGGGCGTGCCATCGGCGAGCGTCAGGGGCAGCGCGAGCACTGCCACCAGCGACACGATTCCGCGCATGCCGCACCAGCCCAGAATTACGAGGTACTGCCACGACGGATAGTGCACGGTGCGTTTGAGCACGACTTCGTCGAACTTTCGCGGAAGATACGCACCCGGGAACACCCACAGCATGCGGATCGCGATCGCGGCCGCCGTCAGTGCCGCGCTCATCAGCAGCATCTGCGGCAACTGGTCAGGCGTCATCCTTTGGACAATCGCGTGCAATTGCGATCCGATCAGTATGAACACGAGGCAGACCAGCAGGATCGTTACGACCTGCCAGAACGACCACGCGAGAATCCGCATTTCGGCTGAGTACGCTTCCGAGAGGCAGCGTGCTCCCACCAGCCCGGACGCGACAACGGCCAGCACCCACGAGGTATGCGCAGATTCCGCCGCCAGGTACACGAGGTAAGGTATCACGAGCGAGAACATCACCTGTAACTGAGGATCTCGCATGCGAATCGAGACCCAGTTCAATGCACGTCCGCCCAGCCAGCCGATCAGCAGACCGCCGCCGGCCACATAGATGAATTCGAGCGACGCGCTTCTCACCGTAAAGGCGCCGGTCAGCACGGCCACCACAGCAAATTTGTACAGCACCAGCGCGGATGCATCGTTGAGGAGCGATTCGCCTTCCACCGTGGTTACCAGTATGCGCGGTGCGCGGAGACGCGAGAAGATCGAGGTGGCTGCGACCGCATCGGGCGGCGAAACGATCGCGCCGAAAGTGAATGCGACTGCCCACGGTATGTCAGGAAGCAGCCACTTGAGGACCGCACCGACGCCGAGCGTCGTGACGATGACCAGGCCGATCGCCAGCAGCGAGATCGCCCTCAGCTGTCGCTTGAAGTCCCGAAGTGATGTCTGGTAAGCCGCCGCGAAGAGGACCGGTGGCAGCATCAGCGCGAGGATCAAGTCCGGGTCGAAAGGAATTTCGGGCAAACCGGGAACGAAGCCCAGCAAGCCGCCGCCGAGCACGAGAACGATCGGAAATGGAACGCCGACGCGGTGCGCGACCCACGTCAGAAGAATCGCGCAGGTCAGCAGTCCGGTGAGCGTGTAGAGCGTGGTCATGGGCCAAGGATAGCGCACGTGTCGCTCAGCCGCTGCGACTGAAAGGACGATGACAACCGCATCAGAAGGTGAAGGTGCAGCGAGAGAGTTTCGCAGCTTTTATATCAACGCGCCGGCGCGCAGGTTCCCGCGCGTTGGTCCACCTTGCGCGTGGCTCATCCGGATGCGATGTCGCACCGCCTGCTATGCGCTAATAGTCGCGATCGCGGCATCGACCGCCTGACGCAGCTGGGTCGCGATTGTCTGCACCGCCTGCTCGTCGACGATGTAGGGCGGCGCCAGGAGCACATGATCGCCGCGCTGTCCGTCGACCGTTCCGCCCATCGGATAACACATCAGTCCTCTCGCCATCGCCTCGCGTTTGACGCGTGAATTGAGGCCCAGGGCGGGTTCAAAGGGCGCCTTCGATTCAGGATCCGCGACGAGCTCGACCGCTTGAAACAACCCGCGTCCCCGAATGTCTCCCACGTGCGCGTGCTCGCCGAAAGCCTGCCTGAGTGCGCGGTGCAGGTTATGGCCCTGCTGCCGCACGTTGCCGAGCAAATCCTCCTCCTCGATCACACGCTGAACTTCGAGCGCCGCCGCACACGCCACAGGATGGCCCATATAGGTATGGCCGTGCTGAAAGAAGCCGGAGCCATCGCGCAACGCGGAGAAGATCTTTCCCGCGACGAGCAGCGCGCCGATCGGCTGATAGCCTCCGCCAAGCCCCTTTGCAATGACCATGAGGTCCGGCGCGATGCCCTCCTGGTCGCAGGCGTGCAGTGTGCCGGTCCGGCCCATGCCGCACATCACTTCGTCGAGTATCAGCAGTACCCCGTGCCGATCGCAGATTTCGCGTACGCGCTTGAAGTAGCCGGGCACCGCCGGGACTGCGCCGAGTGTCGCGCCGACAACGGTCTCGGCAATGAATGCGGCGACGGTATCTGAGCCGAGTCGCTCTATTTCAGCTTCGAGCTCGTTCGCCACGCGCAATCCGTACTGCTCCTCGCTTTCATCGGCGCGGCGTTCCCGATAGCTATAGCACGCGGACACGTGGTGAAACTTGGGCAGCAGCGGTTCGAACGGCTTGCGGCGCCAGCGGTTGCCGCCCGCGGCGAGCGCGCCGATGGTATTGCCGTGATAGCTTTGCCAGCGGCCGATGATGTGCCCGCGCTGCGGCTCGCCGATCTCGAGAAAATACTGACGCGCCAACTTGAGTGCCGCCTCGATCCCTTCGGAGCCACCGGAGTTGAAATAGACGCGCTCGATGCCGGCTGGCGCGTGAGCGACGATCTGGTCCGCAAGTGACTCGGCGACTTCGGTTGTGAAGAACGACGTGTGAGCGTAAGCGAGCTGATCCAGCTGCCGTTTGATTGCAGCGATCACGCGCGGGTGACCGTGCCCAAGGCAAGATACGGCTGCGCCGCCCGACGCGTCGAGGTAGCGCTTGCCGTCCTTGTCATAGAGATACATGCCCTCACCGCCGACGGCGACGGGCAGGTCGGCACGCGTGTGCCTCTGGAAAACGTGCAGCTTCGTGGTCATGGATACTCCATGCAACTCGCGCGGACAATCAGGAAACACGCGCTACCGTTCGGCTTCATGCGAGCAGCGCCGTCAGTTCGCGCACGTCGGAAAGTGCGTGCAGGCCCCACACCCGCTCCACTACTTTCGTCGTGTTCGTTTCCCCGATGATCGGCTCGGCATTCGCTCGGAACTTGCGCTCCATCGCCTCGTCGCCCATGGGGTTGTCCACCGTGCCGCTCGCGTGGGCCACACTCGCTTCGTAGCGTGCACCACCGGCGATCACGGTAGCGTAAGCCTCGTCCGTGCGGAGCGAGTCATCGGTCGTGACTTTCACCTTGCGCCGGAGCGTCACGATCGTCGGGTCGAGCGCCCTCTGATCGGTGTATTGCGCGATTCCCGCATCGCGGTCGATGTACGCGACTGCAGCCGAGTGAAAGATACTGAACTTAGACTGCAGCCCGGTTCGAGGCTCGACCACGCCGGTGACACTGACGACGTGCGGATGCACGCGCAGCTCGATCGCTTCGACCCGCGAAGGCGGCACGGAGACTCGGGTGCCGAGCTCGATCATCGCGTCGATCGGCGGGTGCAGCACGACGCCGCACGCGTAAGGCTTGTGCCCGTTGTTTGCAATTTCCCAACGCTTGCCAAGTCCCTCAGTGACGCGCTGCGGTTCTGCAACGCTACTGTAAATGCGGCAAAAACCTTTCTTGCCTTCGAGTATTTCCTCCGAGCTGTCGAAACCTTGTTGCGCGAGCAATGCTGCGAGCACTCCACTCGATGCGGCCTTGCCCGCATGAAACGATTTGCACATCGTCCCACGGTTCTGCTGCATGCCTGCGGATTGGGTCGCTGCAATGCCGAGCGCGTGCGTCATCTGCAGCGCATCGAGCCCGATGAGCTTGCCTGCAGCCGCACCAGCCGCGATTGCTCCCAGGGTGCCTGTCAGATGCCAGCCGCCGTCGTGATGCTTGGGCGCCGCTTGACCCGTGCGCACGCCCGCCTCAAAGCCGGCCACATAGGCGGCGATGAAGTCCCTGCCTGTAGCGCCGTCGCGGTCGGCGAGCGCGAAAAGCGCGGCGAGCGTCGGCGAGCTCGTGTGCAAAACCGTGCCGCCCATATGCGTGTCGTCGTAATCGAGCACATGTCCGGCTTGACCGTTAGCGAGCGGCGCATCCAGGACACCCAGCCTCCCGTTTCTCCCGAAGACGGTTGCAACGGGTTTTCCGCCAGTCTCAGACAGGACACGGTTGAGTTTGTCCAGCGTGGGATGACGACACCCAGCAAGTGCGCAGCCGATCCAGTCGAGAATCCCCCGGCGCGCGGCATGCACGGCTTTTTGCGGCAGCGAATCAAAATCGAAGCTTGCGAGATGCGCGCAGAGCGCTCGTGTCACCTGCGTCGCTTCTTCCTGTGTTGCTTTCATGCCCACCTCTATTCGGGCTTGATGCCGGCGTCGCGAATCACGCGAGACCAGCGCGCGATGTCTTCTTTCAGGAACCGCGCGCTTTGCTCCGGTGAAAGATTGATGACTTCGAGCCCCTGCCCCTTGAGTCGCTCTTTCATCGCATCGGCATCCAGACCTTTTTTCGATTCCGCGTAGAGCCGATTCACGATCGATCGCGGCACCGCCACCGGCGCGAGCAAGCCGTACCATCCGCTCACTTCGAAACCCGGCAGGGCAGCTTCCGCAATGGTAGGTATATCGGGCGCGAGCGCGGAGCGTTTGCTGGACGTCACGCCGAGCGCCCTCACCTTGCCGGCCTTCGCCATCGGCTGCATGACGACGACCGGTGCGAACATCATCTGGATATTTCCGGCGATGACATCGGTCATTGCGAGCCCGGCGCTTTTATAAGGCACGTGAACGATATCGATGCGCGCCATGCTCCTGAACATCTCACCGGCAAGGTGAATCGTCGAGCCGGCGCCCGAAGAGCCGAAGTTGAGCTTGCCGGGGCTCTGCTTCGCAACTGCGATGAGCTCCTTGGCCGAGCTTGCGCCAATCGAGGGATGCACGCCCAGCAAATACGTGCCGGTGATTGATACGCTAATCGGTACAAAGTCCGTCACCGGGTCGAAAGGAAGCTTTCTGAAAAGTCCCGGCATCGACGCAAGGCCGACGCTGCCGACGAGCAACGTGTAGCCATCGGGTGCTGCGTGCGCGGCAATGTCGATTCCGACAATGCCGCCACCGCCGGCGCGATTGTCTACGACGATCTGCTGTCCAAGCCGCGGGGCGAGATCCTGCGCCATGATCCGGCCGACGCTGTCCACGGCCCCGCCCGGTGCGTAGGGTACGATGAACCTGACCGGACGCGCAGGGTACGCAGCGTCGGCTGCCGTGCCACTGGGCACGTGCGCCGCGCAAACTGCCGCTAACGCCGCCATGGCCACGCGCTGCACCCGCGCTCTAAGACCTTTTCCGAATGGGGTCATTGCCTCTTCCGCCCGAGAGCATACCAACAAAGCGGCGCACGATTGGCTCAGACGTTCTCCGGTCCACCTTGCCGGCGAGAGCAGGCGCACAGTGGCCACGCTATGCGCCGCAGGGTTAAAGACCCACCCAGGCCCTGACCGGCAAGCCGACACGGCCCAGGAAGGACCTAATTAGCTGGCGGAACGTCGGTCTGCACCACCGTCTCATGGGCGCAGACTCACAAGGCCTGCCAATTGCTCACTACACTGTATGCCTCCCTCAAAAATTCTGGCCGACACCACCGGCGCGTCGCTCTATTGCTCCCAGATCGACCCGGCGTTCCGTTCCCTGCCTGCGCACGAGCACAAGCGGGACGGGGAATAACCATGCTCATACTGGTCGCCGACGACTTCGAAGAGACCCGCTCCGTCATGAGGCTCCTGCTCGAGATGAAGGGGCACGCCGTGGTCGAAGCTGCGGACGGGCGGGAAGCCGTCGAAGGCGCTATCAGCCATGATCCGGATTTGATTCTCATGGATCTGAGCATGCCGGTCATGGACGGATTCGACGCGACCCGCTGCCTTCGCAAACAAGCTGCGACCGCTCGCACCCCGATCGTTGCGCTAACTGCCCACTCCGATCACGGAGCCTGGCGGGCCAAAGCGATAAGCTGCGGCTGCAACGAGTGCTACGCCAAGCCGCTTGATTTCGATGCGCTCGACAGACTTCTCAGCTTTGGGTCCCGGGCAGCGGCCTCACCGAAACGCGGCCACTAGCGCGCAGTGCCGGTGAGCGATTGCGCCAATGCCTCTTGCGGCGCGGCGCTGCTACGGTAATGCCATCAAACGCTTCCAGACCCCGGTAACAGATACCTGCTTTCGTGCAGCACACTGCTTCACTCGCTCCGGCCCCGTAAGGGAATAAGATCGCGTTGTGCGGTGTTTCGGTGGCATGAAGCGCAAAAGAGCTGCTGGTCGGCACCGCCTCCTGGGCAGCTGATTCGGTTATGGAGCTTGGCAGCTTCGACGAGATAGCAAGTCTTTCGCTCCCCTACACGATACTTCTCTTCGTGCTGGTCTTATCCGTAGTCGGCGGAATCGGTACCATGCTCTATGTCGGGATCTGCGCAGCGCGCGATGCATGGCGCCTCCGACAGTCCTGGCGGCTGGATCGCGAGGCCTGGTTCGCAGAACAGGCTCGAATCCATCGCGAGAGCAAAAGCACGTAGGGCTTTAGAGCGCGCTGGGCATTATCGATACGCATTCAGCCGAAGGCTTCGACAGTCCTTCCCTGCCCGCTGCTCACGCCACTAGTCGCGAGCGCGCTTCGCTGTCCAGGTGCTCGTCAAACGGCCCTTCGCGATACCCTCCATCGCATCGCCGCTCACGCGACCGGAGTATTCGACCGCATTGATCGTGAAGCGAATCGCGTTGCCACGCAATTGACCGTGCTCGATCGGCACACGGATGCCGTCTACCATGTACGCGCCATACACGTTCTGAAACTCCTGTTCGAGCGTCAGCTCGCCCTCGGGTAAACGCCAGGTGCCCGCCACCTGCGCCGGCACGATATACAAGTGAGCACCGCACCAGCTTGCGCACAACGTGAGGCGCTCGGTCTCATCGGGTTCCCATCCGCCGCCAATTTCGTACGTGTTCGATACGATGCGAGTGCCCGGCCGCAAACCGAGGAACTTCGGCGCCAGTTTGCTCAGATTGTCGGGCACGAGGAACAACACGAGTACAGTGGCCTGCGCGATGTCCGCTTCGAACATGTCGCCCTGAACGAACTTCGCTTGGTCAGCCATGCCTGCAGCCGCTGCGGCGCGCCTGGAGAGTTCGACGAGGTCAGGGTTGTACTCGACCCCGAGCGCTCGCGCTCCGCGCTTCGCCGCAGCAATGACATTCCGGCCGTCCCCGGAACCGAGGTCGACGACGTAGTCCGCGGGCGTGACGTGGGCCATGTCGAGCATCTTGTCGACCATGCCGGGCGGCGAGGGTATCCATACCACGTCCTTGCCCTTCTGGCCCGGCGTTGGCGCGTAAGAAGACGGGCCAACCTGAGCCGACACCGCGCTCGCGGCAAAGACCAAACACCATGCGCACAACAAGCGCAGTGCGCGACGAATGCAGTTCAAGTCCGCTCTCCTGCTGTGCTAAAGACACGCACGCTGAGCTTACCGCGGTCAACACGGGCCACATTAATTAGGCTCATTCGACAACGGCGGCGTGCTCAGCGGCATCTTGCGAGGCTTGAACGCCTGCTCGAACGCAAAGGCATAAGCGAGCAGCTTCGGCTCGGTATAGTCGAGCGCCAGGAACTCCGCGCCAACGGGAACGCCGATCGGTGCAGACGCGGTAGGCGTCGAGAACCCGCCCGGGAATGTGACTGCAGGAAAACCCGTGCCATTCGAAAGCGTGCCGTTGCGTTCCAACTGATCGGCTGCAGTTACCGGCGCCACGAGTATTTTCTGCAGCGGGTAGAGAATCGCGTCGAGGTTGAGCGCTGCGATTTTACTTGCTACGAGTACTCGCAGTTTCTCGCGATTCAGTGTGCGATCCTTGTACGCCTGGCTGTTCATGCCGTCGACGACCGCGAGCTCTGTTTCGAGCGTCTTCTGCACCGCCGAAGTCTTCGCCGCGACCAAATCGCTGAAATTTCTGATCGGCGCGTTCGGCCCGAGCTTTGCGAAATAGCTCTCCATCACCGTGCGCGCTTCGAATTGCGAGGTGGCAACGACCGCGGACAGCTTGTCGTATTCGGGAAGGTCGAAGCGCACGATAGTCGCGCCGAGCGACTGCACCTTTGCGATCACGTCCTCCATCACCCTGTTGACCTCCTGGTGGCGCTCGGCCGTGCCCATCATGTTGATCATGACGCCAATGCGCGCCCCTTTCAGCGAGTCCTTGCTCAACAGATGCATATACGTCTTCGGAATGCGGCCGTTGCTGAGCGCGGTGATCGGGTCATCGGCGTCGTAGCCCGCCAGCACGTCGAGTAGCAGAGCGGCGTCTGTTACGGTTCGCGTGAGCGGCCCGATCTCATCCTGGGTGAGGCTGTTCGGAATAACGCCGGCGCGACTGACGAGGCCTCGCGTCGGACGTATGCCGATGAGGTTGTTCGCGGACGCAGGCGAGCGTATCGACTGACCCGTATCGCTGCCAGTGCCCAGGACGGCCATGTTCGAAGCGATGGCGACGCCCGTCCCGCCGCTGGAGCCGCCGGGCGTGCGAGTGAGATCGTACGGATTGAGCACCTGACCGCCCAGGCTGCTCACGGACATGCCGCCGCGCGCGAACTCCTGCAGATTCGCTTTCGCAAGTATCAGCGCGCCGGCCTTCCGCATACGAGCGACGGAATACGCATCTGACGCCGGAACCGAGCTCTTCATACTGACGTTGCCGCCCGTGGTAGGCATGTCAGCGGTATTGAAGTTGTCCTTGAGTATTGTCGGGATGCAGTGCAGCGGGCCGACCTTTCCTCCGTTCTCCCTGTAAAGCCGGTCCATCTCCGCCGCACTCTCCATCGCTTTCGGATTGACCGTAAGAACCGCGCGGAGCGTTGGACCTTTGAGGTTGTACGCCTCGATGCGATCTATGTACAGCTTGGTGAGCTGCGTGCACGTGAGGGCGCCACTGGCAAACGCCTCATGAATGCTTGCTATGGTTGCTTCTTGTAACTGGAAAGATGACATAGGACCCCGGACTGCGCAGCCTGCGAAAAGTGCGATGATGAGAACCCCCGGTAATGCTTTCATGCTTCTCCCGAATCGATGGTAATGCAGCATCCTACTATGTGACGCAGGCATTCGAAGCCCGCGCACCAAGGTTGACATGCGCGCACCAGACCGGCTCACATGGGTCCATGATCGGCGCCGAGCAGTCAAGGCGAACATCAAGCTCGAGATGTGTATTCGAGCGGTCACTGATCATAAGCAACCGCGAGGTATTATCGTCTATCCTGGTACACGCGAGGAGAAGCAGGATGGCAGCGCGCACTGGCATTACGATAGCGGCATGCGCGCTATCTCTTCCCGCTGTAGCGGTCGTGAACGCCGCTTCCGACGTTTCGGCGTTGGCTTTTCCTGTCAAGCCGATCCGCGTCATCGTTCCGACTTCACCGGGCGGAGGCGTAGACATCGTTGCACGCGCCATTGGTCAGCGTCTCACGGAAAGCTGGGGGCAGCCGGTCGTGATAGACAATCGCTCCGGTGCTGCTGGAACGATAGGCGCTGAGCTCGCCGGCGTGCCGCACCCAACGGGCATACGCTGTTGATCTGCACCAGCGCAGTGTTGACGATACAGCCGCATCTCTATTCCAAGCTTCGCTATAACACGCTGCGCGATTTTGCACCGGTGACAGTCGCATCGTCATCACCTTTTCTGCTGGTCGTGCATCCGTCGCTGCAGCCGCGTACCGTGAAAGAGTTGATCGCTCTGGCGAAAGCGCGTCCAGGACAACTGAACTACAGCTCTTCCGGGAACGGGTCTGTTACGCACCTCGCAGGCGTGCTCTTCAACACTGTCGCGGGCGTGAACACAGTGTACATCCCCTACAAGGGCTCGTCTCCCGCAATCAGCGACCTGCTTGCCGGGCACATACAGATGCGCTTTTCAGCAATGCTCCCCGTTCTGCCATTCATCCGGTCGGGAAAGCTGCGTCCCCTCGCCATCACGAGTTTCAAGCGCAGCGCACAGTTTCCTGAGCTGCCAGCGGTGGCCGAAACGTTGCCGGGTTATCACGCGGATATCTGGTATGGTGTCGTTGCCCCTGTTAATACGCCGAGTGCCATCATCTCGAGGCTGAACGCTGAGATTGTGCGACAACTGCAATCGGAGCACGTCAAGGCCAAGCTCGAGGCGGACGGCTCCGACATCGTTGCGAACTCTCCAGGCGATTTCGCTACACTCATGCGGGCCGATTATCAGCGCTGGGCGGCAGTGATCAAGGCAGCCGGAGTGCGCACTGAGGATTGATGGTGCACGGCGGGCAGGAAGATGCGGTCAAACGCAACGCGGTCGAAACCGATTATGTGGGACGAAGATCTTCAAAGCGACCGGCATCCGCGCTGATTGAGGTGCAGAGTTCCCAATCACACCCGCGTTGGGAGAGAGATCAGTTGAGAGCATGCGTCATCCGTTGGCTATGTCCCTTATGACCACCGCCATATCGCGCCGTGAGTTTGGTAAGAGGATCGCAGCGCTGACATCCGGCGCTGCGTTCCTTCCACAGGTTTCCTCGTGTTCCGCTCCCCAGTCGCTATCGAAGAGGCAGGCGCTGCTCGCCGAATTTCGGAAAGCGGATGCCGCCCTGCTCGCGGAAGATGGTGCGCGGCAGTCAGCCGCCGAAGACTTCGGCGGGATCATTCATCGTCTCCCCCTCGCAGTCATCAGGCCCCGCTCCGAGTCTGACATCGTCAAAGCCATTCGCTTTGCGAAGCGGCACACCGTGCAGGTGGCAATGCGCGGTCAGGGCCACTCGATGCTCGGTCAGTGCCAGGTGGAGCAAGGGATCGTCATTGACTCGAGCACGTTGAATTCCGTCCGCATGGTGACCTACGACGACCGTCCCGCGATCGAGGCCGGAGCCGGCGCGCTGTGGGGCGCACTGCTGGATGCCGCATACGCCGAAAAACTGACCCCGCCAGTGAACGTCGATCCTGGCTATCTTTCGGTCGGCGGCACGCTCAGTACTGGGGGCTTTGGCGGGCGTACATGGGACGATGGATTTCAGATCGACCATGTGCTGCAACTGCAAGTCGTAACTGGCGAGGGGCGAGTGGTGACCTGCTCCGACCGGCGCAATACCGACCTCTTCAATTCGATTCTCGGCGGCATGGGCCAGACCGGCCTGATCGTCAAAGCCATCATCCCGCTCGTTGCTGCGCCCATGCACGTTCGTTTCTTCATGCTCGGCTACGACGATTTACCAACAGCTATGGCGGACATGACCGCGTTGTCGACCAATCGGCGATTCAAGCACCTTGACGGGAGGAGCGCGGTACGCGAAGGCGGCGGATTCACGTACAACCTCGAGGCGGGTTACTTTTATGACGCACCAAGTGCGCCTGCGGATACCGAGCTGCTGGGTGGATTGAAGTTTGCGTCGAAAACGGTCAGTACGATGACATACGAGCAGTACTACCGGCGGGAAGCGCCTTTGAAGCCGGGTCGTTATCCGTGGTTGTATCTGTGCCTGCCCGCCTCTCAATTCCTGCAATACGCAGCAGACGTGTTTGCCAACCCGGAAGAGCATGCCTTGTCGGTTCCACGGTTTTCGGTCTGGAACAGGGACCGCGTAAAGCGCCCGCTTGCACGATTGCCGAACGAGGATTTCGTCGTGAGATTTCAGTTGTCGCGGATGCCACCTTCGACGTTCACCAATATGGAGTCGCTTTTGAGATCGAACCGAGCCTTGTACGAGCGGGCGCGAGACGTCGGCGGAACGCGTCTGACGACCTCTGCGCTACCCTTCTCTCAGGCGGATTGGATGGACCACTATGGCCCGGTTTGGCCGTGGCTCAGCGATATGAAGAAATACTTCGATCCGAACCGGGTGCTAACGCCCGGGCCGGGAATGTTTCCGCCTATGGCGCTGTGATGTCTAGCCATCGCCCGTGTTGCGAAGAAGTGCGCCAAGGGATCGCGACGGCGCATCATACCCTTAGCTGCACAGCCCGATAATCCGCTCCTCAGCAGAACACGTGCTGCGTGGCGGGCTCGGTGCTTTCTTGCCGCTCGCTAGGCACCTGCGTATTTCGCGTGTGGTCGGCGCATAGTAAGTCCAGCCCGCGCTGAGCTTCGGAAAAGCCAGCTCGACCTCACGCCACTTTGGATGCCCTTCCGCCTGCAGCTTCGAAAAGTTGTGGCACAACGATTCTCCGAAGTCGGCCAGATTCCTGACAGTGCTTTTCAGGTTGTAGTCGTATGTCACCAGGAATGCCCCAACCGCAATGGTGGTGAAATTATCCTTGAGCAGATTTGGATAGCTGCTCGCGCGCACCGTGGCTGCGCTATATGTAGTGAGTGCACGTTGGCTCAACGCGTGGTTCGGGTCGAACTTCAACAGTTTTATGAATTTCTGTGCTTCCGGCTTCATGCTCGCGATCAAGGGAGCCGGCTGTCCCGCAGCCACCACGACGACGTCAATGGTTTTGTCCGAGACCAGCTTGACCAGCGCTTCCTCGTTGGAGATGTAGCTCGCATTCGCCTCCGGCATGGGCGCGTTGAACATCATCCGGTAGAGGGTGTGGGTGATCAGCGCGGCCCCGCTTCCAATCAGCCCGCCGTTGACCTTTGCATCCTTGATGTCGTGCAGGTAATTCAATGGCGAGTCGGCCCTCACGATGTAATGAATTTCGGTGTCGTAGAGAGGCAGGATCACGCGCAGCGGATTGATCATCTTCTGCGCTTCAGGATTCCCGCTCCGAGCCCTGTCGATAAAGGCCTGATACACGTCAGCCTGTACGATCGCGAGCTTCACTCCGGCCTCATAACGCAGGAGCTTGATGTTGGCGGCTGATCCGGATGTCGCGAGGACTTCCAGATCGATGTCTGCGTCGGGCGCAACAAGCCTGGCGAGATCCTTGCCAATTGCGAAGTACGTACCTTTGTCCGATGCGGTCACGATCTTGTAGGGGGTCGCTCCTGCCGCAACAGCGCTCTGCAGGCAAAGAGCTGCAGCCGCAAGGACGCCGATGATCTGTCGAATCATGCTAGTCCCTCCGCTGAGTGGATTGCGGCGAGCACAGCCCTAAAGCGGCGACAGCCTCGGGGCATGCTGCTACCGGATCGCGGCCCCCGCCTGTGTTGTCCTGTTTGCCGCCGGCTGATGGGCTATCGTTTGCGGCGCCGGTGGAGCCGTCGCCTCGCTTTACAACCCCAATCCATGCCGATTGAGGCGTGTCATCCCCCGAATTGCGATACGCGTAGAACGCGAGCCCGGCGAGGACAGCGACTGCCAGGGTTATGACAAAGGGCTTGGTGCGTTCCCCGAGCGAGCTCCGTGTCGCAGTCGGAGCCTGTGCAAAGCCCGTGGGCGCGGCCGGCGCGCTACCGGCCCACGCATTGCCCGTGTCATTAACTCCTTCGGAATCTGCTGAGTCAGAAGGCAGGCTTGCGCGGCTTGAGTCTGGCAATGACGGTCGCGCCCGATCGTAAATGTCGCCGCCGGCGCTCGCGGGTAACACTGTGTCAGCCGTACTCTCGGCGGTGGCCAGCGCGGGGGCCTCCAAGGCTATGTCCCAGGGCGGCAATGGCTCCGCGCACTGGTAGCAGGCGCCTGCGTTTACATCGTTCAGCGCCTTGCAACTAGCACAGGCGATCACACGCAATCGAGCACCGCACGCCGTACAGTACTTCGACGCCGGAGGATTGGCGTGATCGCAGAACGTGCACTGAGGACGGAACATGCATGCGTCTCCAATCGTGTCTGCGCATACTATAAGGCACTAAAGCCCGTAGGTGTTCCTGCTTATGGTGCTTCCGTCAGAGCACCCAAGCGCGCTGCCCCCCCGCGTCCTCTCGGAAGGCCAGCTGCAGCACCGGTTATGACTTTGGAATCTGCACAACCGGACGATCGGCAGGGTCGAGTGCGGCCGCGCTCGGTGCTCGCTGCGTAGCCGCGTCAGGAAAGGCCGCCGCGAGCAGCTCATACGATCGGTGTCGCGCGGCTGGATCGTGCGTCCATGTCACGATGACCAACTCATCGAGCCCCAGACTTTGCGCCAGTTCGGACAAGCGCGCGGCCACTTGTTCGCCTGTGCCGACGAAGGCTTTTCGCCGCATCGATTCGATGCTGGCGCGCTGCGCGGGCGAGTACGGGTATGCCGCAGCCTCTTCGGGCGTCACGATTGCCTCGCGTATCCCGACATCCCGCAGGATGCGCGAGTGCTCGCGCGATGTTGCGAGGCGCCGCGCTTCGGCTTCCGTGTCGGCCGCCAGTGCCCACACGCAGATAGTCGCCTGGGGCTTCGGATAGCGCGCGCTAGGACGGTAATTGCGGCGGTAGAGCTCGAGGGCCTGCTCCACGCCCCGGCCATCCGTAAAAAAATAAGCGAAGGCGTAAGGCAATCCAAAATGGGCCGCCAACTGCGCACCGTAATCCGAGCTGCCCAGTATCCACAGCTCGGGACTGGTGGGGCCAAGCGGGTGCGCCTTGATCGTGCCGAAGGGATGGCCCTCCTGAAGAGGCGTGCCGGAAACCCAAGCCTGCAGCTCGTGGACCTGCCGGGGAAACTCTTCGTGTGCATCGGCATTCGGATTCAGCGCGTACGCTGTGCGCTGGTCGGAACCGGGTGCGCGGCCCACACCGAGGTCGATGCGGCCAGGTGCGATCCCTTCCAGCACGCGGAACTGCTCTGCGACTTTCAGTGCTGAATAGTGCGGCAGCATCACCCCCGCGCTTCCGACGCGGATGCGCCCGGTCGTCGCGGCAATGGCCGCCATGAGAATCTCAGGCGCAGTGCCGACGATATTGTTGCTGTTATGGTGCTCTGAAACCCAGTAGCGGTGGTAACCGAGAGCATCGCACTGCCGCGCGAGCTCGAGCGTCTCGCGGATGGCGGCCGCCTCGCTACGGCCTTGCGCAGCGGTCGACTGGTCAAGCACCGATAGTTTCATGTTCGCTTCTCTCAGCTACGCAGATCATGCCGTAGTATGACTGCTCGGATCGCACAGCCGCAATCAGCGGCGCCCCACGATGCGCAGCCCCTCGCCGTGGCGATGGACGACGTAGACCGCCATGGCAACGCGAGCCGCAGACGCATGGTACTCGACAGAGTCCGAACGCGGTACCTCACGCAAGCTCGTGTCGAACTCAAGCGCTGAAGCCATGTACCAGATGCGTTGTAGTATGTCGGTTCAACAGGGGAAGGAGAATCCGCAATACGCCTTGCGCTGCTTTCAGGCCCAGGGCGAGACGGCGCAGATCGCGCGCGGCCCGAGCGCCGAGCCGGGGCGATCTGCACAACACGCGGGCAAAACCCGAAGTCGGCCCGTTTGCGCCGAAGTGACTGAGGCGACGATAGCCTTCCCATGAAGCATGTGAAAAAAGCTGAACGTACTCGTTGCGAAAAGCTGACCGGCGAAGCATCTCTGCCGATACGGCGTGAGACTGTGTCTGGCTGACAGCTCTTCCAGGTTTCCCTCACTTTGGCGCTGGCAAAGCCAGCGTCAGCGCGGTAGCCCGTGCGTCGTGGGCGCACTGCAAAATCTACCTTTCAAGGAACATGACGCATGAACGACGGACTGTTGATCCACGCGAGGAGCTTTCTCGGCCAGGTCTGGCAACTCGCGGTGCCTTATTGGCGCTCAGAAGAGAAAGGCCGCGCCTGGAGTCTTCTGGCAGCCATCGTCGCCATGACGTTCGGCATCGTATACATGCTGGTGCTGCTCAACGAGTGGAATCGCAAGTTCTACAACGCCCTCGAGAACAAGAACTCGGACGACTTCTTCGCGCTGTTGCTCCAATTCTGTGTCCTTGCAGCGATATTCATCGTGCTGTCGATCTATCGCACGTATCTGCAGCAGATGCTGGCGGTGCGTTGGCGCATCTGGCTCTCCCGGCAGTACCTGGGCGAATGGCTGGGTAACCGGGTGTATTACCGGCTGGAGCTCGACCACCTCGGTACCGACAATCCGGACCAGCGGATCGCCGAGGACCTGCGCCTCTTCACGAGCGGCACGCTCTCGCTCAGCCTGGGCCTGCTGCGCGAGACCGTAACGATCATCTCGTTCATCGCCATCCTGTGGAGCGTATCCGGCCCGCTCGCTTTCACGCTCTCGGGAACTCACGTAACCATTCCCGGTTACATGGTGTGGGCCGCCCTTCTTTACGCCATTGCCGGCAGCGCGATCACCTATTACGTCGGGCGGCCGCTCATCGCGCTCAATTTCCAGCAGGAGCGCCTGGAGGCGGACTTTCGCTTCAATCTCGTGCGCATGCGCGAGTACGCCGAAGGCGTGGCGCTCTACAAAGGTGAAGCGACGGAGCAGAAAGGCCATCTCGCCCGCCTCGAGCGCATACGGCAGAACTGGTACGGCCTGATGCACTACACCAAGCGGCTCGGCGCCTTCACCATCGGCTACGGCCAGATCGCCGTCGTCTTCCCCTACTTCGTCGCCGGGCACCGCTATCTTTCCGGTGCGATCCCCCTCGGCGGTCTTACGCAGATCGCGAACGCATTCGGTCAGGTGCAAAGCTCTCTCTCCTGGTTTGTCGACAGCTATACGGACCTAGCGAACTGGAAAGCCAGCGTTGACCGGCTGCTCACGTTCCACCATGCGCTCGACCAGGCGACAGCCGAAGCACAAGTGCAAACCGGGGACCGCATCACGGCCCCTGCGGGAAGCGCGCTGCAGGCCGACGTAGCCGAGCTCGCTGTGCCGGGGAAGGACACCACGCCGGGGCGCATCATTCTTTCCGGCGCGGCGCTCGAGTTGAAGCCTGGTGAGAAGGTGTTGATCAGCGGCCCGTCCGGCAGCGGCAAAAGCACGCTTTTTCGCATGCTCGCTGGCATCTGGCCCTTCGGCCGCGCTCGCGTGCGCATTCCCGAAGGCGCGCGCATGATGTTCCTGCCGCAAAAAACCTACATCCCGATCGGAACCTTGCGCGATGCCGTGACCTACCCCGCGGCCGCCGGTACCTACAGCGATGATGCGATACGTCAAATGCTGCAGTCCGTCACGCTGGACAAACTCGTCGATGAGCTCGACCAGGAACGCAACTGGAGCCTCTCGCTCTCGGGCGGCGAGCAGCAACGCCTCGCAATCGCGCGCGCACTGCTGCATCGCCCGGACTGGCTGTTCCTCGATGAAGCGACTTCGGCAATGGATGAGACCGGCGAGCGGCTGATCTACGAACTGTTGCGCGAGCGCCTGCCAAAAACGGCCCTCATCAGCATCGCCCATCGGCCCGGCGTGGCGGGATACCACGATCGGAAGCTCGTGTTCGTGCCCCACGGCGAGACCATGGCGCTGGCGACGGGTTAAGCGCCCGCCCAGCGCGGCGACCAAGGTCCACGACGCACATAACGTGCTACCTGCAGCAGCACGACGTTGGCGCGCCGTCGTGAGGATGCGTTATAAAAACTGCGGCGGCAAGAAGAGCCAGCGCCCTCCTCATTGCGCCAGCCTTTGAGCTGCAGAAAACGAAGTCTGAGCGAGTCTGACGCCGATTTAGTGCTGCGTCTGCCTGGTCTGGGCCGTCGCCTGCTCGAGACTCAGCTTTGCGTCGGCGTTCCCTTGCGCGGCCGCCTTGCGCAGCCAGATGAGCGCCTCTTCGCGATTGGATTCGACGCCGACGCCGTGCCAGTAGAACTTTCCGACCTGCATCTGCGCCCACGCATCGTCCAGCTTCGCGGCGGCCATGTAATCGGGAAACGCAAGGTCGCGTTTGCCGAGCGCGTAATAACGCCAGCCCCGCTGGTTGAGCGCGCCGGTCGATGTGGGATCGAGCTCGATCACGAGATCCATTACGCGGATTACCTCATTCGGGTCCGCGGCTTTCGGCGCGAGATAGACAGCCATATCCAGACAGTAGCGGTCATCTCGATCCTTTGCGAGCGATAGACTGATGTCCCGGAACGCCTCCTCGTAGCGCTGCAGCTTCGAGAGCACGTAAGACCGGCGGCATAATGTGTCGGCGCTCGTGGCGAGACTGATCGCCTCGTCGAAATGCACGAGCGCGCCAGTGAAATCGTCCGCGCGCTGCTTTTCGAAACCGCGGTATGCCGGGATGCGCGCTGCCAGGGCAGCCATGTCCTTCGGGTCCTGAAGCGCCCCCCGGGACTCCGACAGAAAGGCTTCCATCTGCTCATAGCTGCCGCCCCAGCGCGGCTCCAGGGTCGCCATGTACGCGAGTCTCGTGTTGACGCTCGCCGGCGCCAGCTGAATGGCTGCATCGTAATGCGTGCGCTGCTCCCTGCGGCTGCCGACAGTTTTGGCGATGGTCAGCAGCGTGCGGTAACTGACGTAGGGCTTCGCCGTCAGCTTGAGCGAGCGCTCCAGGTCATCCGTCGCCCGCCTCAAGTGCACCCGCATTTCCGCGAGGTTTTCCGCTGGAATGCTTGCATAGTAGTCGGTGCCGCGCGCGTCCCAACCGCGTGCCACAAAGTAGTTGCCGCGCGCAACGCGCGCAGGGTAGGAATCAGGTTTTTTTTCAACCCATTCATTGAGCGCTGCTTCCATGCGCATCGGCGCTTTCTGAAACGTGCTGAACGCGTCTGCGACAGCGCGGCTCGCTTGCGCATTGTGCTCGAACTCGA